>JAHFFC010000035.1 GCA_023248175.1 Candidatus Omnitrophota bacterium
CTTTCAGGTGCGGATTTAACTCTTTTGAAAGCGGCGGAGAGTGTTTTTGATTTTTGGAATAATCCGGATGACATAATTTATGACCGGTTGTAAACAAGGGGACGTTATCCTCATTCCCTTCCCATTTACTGATTTCTCCACGTTCAAACAGCGGCCAGGTGTGATTATTTCTTCGAACGAGTTCAATCTTACTCATCAAGATGTGATCATCGCCGCTATCACCTCGCATATCCCAGAACAAATCACTCAGAGTGATTACCTCTTGGATGCGGTTGATCTCGGACTCTCTGGTTTACCTAAAATTTCGCTGGTCAAACTGGGTAAAATCGTTACCCTGGACCAACGACTCGAAGAGCAATCGGAGTTGTTAGAGTTGTTGGTCGAGAAAAAACGCTGGGAGCCATAGTGAGACATGAAATTGCTTCTTCGCCTGCGGCTCATCTCAATGACGTCAAAAAGATGATAATATGCATGTCAATTCTGATTTAATCTGGGATTACTCCTTAGAGAAAGCCTCACGGTTGAGTGATTTACTAGACACTTAGAAAAAATCAGAACCGTCTCCATTTCTAAAGGAATTCCATGCTAGCTTGGATTCTCAAAAAAATTGTCGGTACCCAAAATGAAAGGGAATTGCGCCGGTTGATCCCATCGGTGCAAAAGATCAATCCCCTGGAACCAGAGATTCAGAAATTATCCGACGGAGAGCTTCGAAATAAAACCGAAGAATTCAAAGAGCGATTGATCAAAAAAGTAGGAGCGGAGAAACTTTATCTCAGGCGGAAACACTCGCCGGTGTTAGTGGAAAAAGGAGATCCGGAGTATGAAGAATATCAGGCGGCGCGCGAAGCAATCCAAGACGCTCTCAATGAACTCCTTCCGGAAGCGTTCGCGGTGGTGCGGGAAGCGGGGCGCCGTGTGCTGAAAATGCGCCATTTCGATGTTCAGTTGATCGGTGGCATGGTTCTTCACCAGGGGAAAATTGCGGAGATGGCTACCGGTGAAGGGAAAACGCTCGTAGCGACGCTTCCCGTTTATCTGAACGCGCTCACCGGAAAAGGAGTTCATGTCATAACGGTCAACGATTATCTGGCACGGCGGGACCGGGCATGGATGGGGCCGCTGTATGAGTTTCTGGGATTGACCATCGGCGTGATTCAGCATGATATGGATCCCGAAGAACGGAAAAAAGCTTATGCCTGTGATATTACCTACGGGACCAACAACGAGTACGGTTTTGATTATCTACGCGACAACATGGTGATTCGCAGAGAAGACCGGGTCCAACAGCGGGGATTGCACTATGCCATCGTTGATGAAGTTGACAGCATCCTGATTGACGAGGCGAGGACGCCGCTGATTATTTCCGGGCCGGCGGAGGAGTCAACCGAGAAATATTACGTGATTAACCGGATCATCCCCCGGCTGGAGAAAGAAAAAGATTATCAGATGGATGAGAAAGCTAATACGGTTAACCTCACCGAAACAGGAATTCGTAAAGTAGAAGAGATGCTGGCGGTCAAGAATCTTTATGAGGATGTAAATATTGATTTGGTGCATCACGTGAACCAGGCGCTCAAAGCTCATACTCTCTTTCAAAAGGATGTGGATTATGTGGTGAAAGAGGGAGAGGTGATTATCGTTGATGAATTTACCGGCCGTTTGATGCCGGGGCGCCGGTACTCCGATGGCCTCCATCAGGCTCTTGAAGCGAAAGAAGGGGTCACCATTGAGCGTGAAAATCAGACGCTGGCTTCGATTACTTTCCAAAACTATTTCCGTATGTACGACAAGCTAGCCGGCATGACAGGAACGGCGGCGACGGAAGCCCAGGAATTTCACGCGATCTATCATTTGGATGTTATCGTGATCCCGCCAAACAAAGCGATGAGACGAACCAATCATCCGGATGTCATTTATCGAACCGAGCGGGAGAAATTCAACGCTGTCATCGGCGAGATCGCCGAACTCTACAAACAGGGACGCCCTGTGTTGGTGGGAACCATTTCAATTGATAAGTCCGAGAAACTGAGCGCTCTGCTGACTCGGAAAGGGATCCCGCACCACGTACTCAACGCGAAATATCACGAGAAAGAAGCCGAGATCATCGCTCGGGCCGGCCAGAAGTTTTCCGTCACGATCTCCACGAACATGGCTGGCCGGGGAACCGATATCATTCTGGGAGAAGGAATAGCCGATCTTGGAGGACTTCATGTTCTAGGTACTGAACGTCATGAAGCACGGAGGATTGATAACCAGCTTCGAGGACGGGCGGGGCGCCAGGGAGATCCAGGATCAAGCCGATTTTATCTTTCGTTGGAAGACGACCTAATGCGGATTTTTGGCGGTGATCGGATTTCCGGGATGATGGCTAAGTTGGGAATGGAGGAGGGGCAGGATATTCAGCATCCTTTAGTGACCCGTTCTATCGAAACCGCACAAAAGCGGGTAGAGTCGAGAAATTTTGAAATCCGGAAACATCTTCTGGAATACGATAACGTGATGAACAAACAAAGAGAGGTAATTTACCAGGAAAGAAATGAAGTAATTGAGGGGGATGATCTGCGGTCGCACGTCCTTGAAATGATCGAAGAGGCGATTCGTAATACTTTCAGCCGCTACGTGAATCCGCAGGTAGCGGTGGATCAGTGGGATTTGTCCGGGTTAACCGAATGGGCGAGAAGAGGGCTGGGACTGCAGTGGGAAGTGACAAAAGAATCCGGGTTGGAGGCACAGCAAATCGAAGCATCATTGCTGGAGGGGGCAGTAAAGTCGTATCAAGAAAAAGAGACGCAGTTGACCGTGGAACTGATACGCCAACTTGAAAGAAGTGTTTTGTTACAGATCATTGATTCCAAATGGAAAGATCACCTCTACGCGATGGATAATCTTCGAGAGGGGATTGGGTTGAGGGCTTATGGCCAGAGGGATCCGTTGGTAGAGTATCAGCATGAGGCCTATATCCTATTCACCGATATGGTAGAGTCGGTTAAGCAGGAATCGGTGGAGATGTTGCTCAAGGTCCAATTAATGCGCCGGGAGCCCAAACCGGTGCGCGGAGTCTTCGAATCGGTTCCGCAGAAACTCGTTCATGAGACCGCCTCCGCTTTGTCAGGAGCGATCTTAAAATCATCGGCTCAACCGGAAGGGGCAATGCTAGGGAGCGCGGTTCCATCGCTGAAATCGAGTCTCGGCGGCCCGCGGCCGGTCCACCGTCAGACTCCCAAAGTAGGGCGGAATGATCCGTGTCCGTGCGGGAGTGGGAAGAAATATAAGAAATGTTGCGGCAGTATTTAAAAATATTAGTTCTCTTTAAGAGAGGACGAAATGCCCAAAGGAAAGTTCATTACATTTGAGGGGTCCGAAGGATGCGGCAAGTCAACGCAGATCAAATTGCTCTCTGAAGCGTTGATCAAGCAGGGACGATCCGTTTTGACAACTCGCGAACCGGGCGGCACCGACGTCGGCGAGAAAATCCGCGAAATCCTCATGGATCCCTCGCATGTTGAACTCACCGACTTGACCGAGGTCTTTCTTTACGAAGCCGCGCGCACACAGCTCGTCAACGAAATCATTGTTCCATCGCTTGATTCGGGCCACAACGTTCTCTGCGACCGCTTCAGCGAGTCCACCCTGGCTTATCAGGGATACGGCGGAAAAATCAGCGTGGAGTGGATCCAGAAAATTGATCAGATGGCTCGCGGTGGACTCAGTCCCGATCTGACTCTATTCATTGATGTTGATCCCGAGGTAGGATTGAAACGGGCAAGGGCGAGTGCGAAGGAAATTGACCGCCTCGAGGAAAAGGATTTGGAGTATCATAAAAGAGTTTATCAGGGGTATTTGGAGCTGGCGAAGAAGAATCCAGATCGTATCAAGGTAGTGGATGGCAGTAAGGGCGTTCAAGAGGTGCATAAGGAAATACTTGATTTAGTTAAAAGAATTTTATGAGTTGTTTTTCACTTTTACGTTTTGACTTGTAGTTTTGACTTTTGCCTTTTTACTTTTGACTTTACAATCATATGTCTTTCTCTAATATCCTAGCCCAACAAACAGCGGTTTGGCTTTTTAAAAAAGCTCTCCAAGAGGAGAAATTAGCTCACGCTTATCTTTTAACGGGGCCTGATGGCGTTGGCAAAAGAACGCTGGCGAAAGAAACCGCTAAAGGATTGAATTGCCGGGGAGATTATCCCCAACTCGAGACTCAAAACTCGGAACTCAAGACTGAAGTAATTTGGCCCTGCGATCGCTGCCGCGAGTGCCGGCTGATCGAATCAGACCAGTACGCGGATGTCATGGTATTAACTCCTGAAAATAAATCGCTCAAGATCGAAACCATTCGCCGTCTCCAGCGGGCGGTGGCGCTGAAGCCGTACGAAAGCCATTTCCGCGTCGCGATAATCCAGGATGTTGACCAGTTAACCCCTGACGCCGCCCATGCTTTTCTAAAAACTCTGGAGGAGCCGCCGCAAGGTGTTTTCTTTTTCTTGACGACCCAGTACCGGGAGAGAGTTTTTGCGACGATTCAGTCCCGCTGCCAGGTTGTTTTCATGAAGGCAATCCCTAAACAGATCTTGGAGCAAAAAATGATTCCGCGTCCGATCATCTCTTTAGCCCAAGGGAGTTTTGGCAGGGCTTCCTACTGGATGGATCCCGAGATAGGGGAGAGAAGGAAGAAAATTTTGTCAGCTCTTTTCTTAAACCATCCTCTCGACGATATCAACGAGAAGGCATCCAGTAAAGAGGAGGAACGGCTGCTGATGGAGGAAAAACTCCTTCTCCTTGAGAGTGGTTTTCGGGATTTAATCGTGTGGAAAAAAACAAAAGAGGAATCGTTGTTAATCCACTGGGACTACCGGGAGCACATCAAGAATTTTGCTCCTCGGTTTGGAATTAACGAATTAGAAGATAAAATTATTTCTCTAGAGCGGTTGACTCAAGGATTGGACCGCAGCGCTAACCTAAAACTAACCCAGGCAGTTCTGGAACTTGAGTTGGCGAGCCTAACAAAGGCGGAATGAGCCGATACTACGTTACCACCCCTCTTTACTACGTCAACGACAAACCCCATATCGGACATGCCTATACCGAGATTGCCGCTGATACAGTGGCTCGTTACCGGCGGTTCAAAGGGGATGAAGTCTTCTTTCTGACCGGAACCGATGAACATGGGCAAAAAATCGAACAGGCGGCTAAAAAAGTGGGGATGTCCGCGAAGGATTTTGCCGATCAAGTCGTCCCTCAATTCCTCGAAGTCTGGAAACGGTTGGATATCAGTTATGATTATTTCTTAAGAACGACCGAGGAGAGACACATTCGGACAGTACAGAAGGTATTGTCCATCTTGTTTGAAAAACAGGATATCTATTTATCCGAATACTCCGGATGGTACTGCATACCTTGCGAGACATTCTGGACGGAAACGCAGTTAGAACAACAGAAGCAAGAAGCAAGAAGCAAGAAGCAAGAAAATACAGAAGGGATAATTGTTTGCTTGGATTGCAAGAGGCCGATAGAGGAAATTACAGAGAAGAATTATTTTTTTCGGCTTTCCAAATATCAACAATGGCTGATTGATTACATTCAATCGCATCCCAAATTTATCCAGCCTTCCACGCGGCGGGAAGAAACCTTGAGTTTCCTAAAACAGCCGCTGAACGATCTGTGTATTTCACGCCCGAAGGAACGGCTGGAATGGGGAATCCCGATTCCATTCAGCGACAATCATGTGACTTATGTTTGGTTTGACGCTTTGGTAAATTATATTTCCGGTGTAGATTATCTCGACTATTTAAACTCACGACTCACGACTTACGACTCACGACTGTTTTTAAAATTCTGGCCGGCCGATTTGCATCTGATTGGCAAAGATATCCTTCGTCCTCATGCTGTCTATTGGCCCATCATGCTGCATGCTCTCGGGATGGAACCCCCTAAACAGGTTTTCGTTCATGGCTGGTGGACGATCCAGGAGGAAAAGATATCAAAGTCCAAAGGGAATAGGGTTGACCCAATTGACGTCTGCGGTCGTTATGGCGTGGATGTTTTCCGCTATTTCCTTTTAAGAGAGGTAACCTTTGGGTTGGATGGGGCTTACTCTGAAACAGCGTTGACCCTAAGATTTAACAGTGATTTAGCCAACGATCTTGGCAATCTATTCCATAGAAGCCTGACGATGGTGGAGAAATATTTCGACGGGAAAGTACCCCAAATAAGACAGAGAGACGACGGACGAGGGACGAAGGACGAAAAAGAATATATTCCAGAGGATTTGGTAAAACTTCTTCAAACTCTTCCGGAGCGATTGGATCAGGCCATGGAGGGACTGGATTTTGCCCGTGCCCTTTCCGCTATTTGGGAATGCATCAATCGTGCCAATAAATTGATTGAAGAAACTAAACCGTGGGTTTTAGACAAAGAAAAAGACCGGAAAGGGTTAAGCCAAATTATCTATTTTCTTGTGGATCTATTGAGGGTTATTACATTGGCTGTGGCTCCCTTCATGCCGCAGGCGGCGGCAAAAATGTGGAAGCAGTTGAACCTTTCCTCAAGGCTAGAGGCGATGAGTTTCCAAGATTTGGCTCTTGGAAAAACCATCGGCGGTTTTCTGGTAAACAAAGGAGAACCGCTTTTCCCCCGCCTGGAAGTAAAAAAAGGATGATCCCACCACTGAAAAAACTTGATGCCTCAATGCTATTTCAATGGATGTGGAGTCAAAAGATTTACTGGATTCTGCTCCTACTTATTTTTTTAATGCGGGCCCCATTTGTGCCAGCAAAAGGAGGAGAGGACCAAACTCAAGAATTCTCAAAAATGTATCAGCGGCTTAATGAGTCGGTCAAGGAAGAATTGAAAAATCCACAAAAGATGGCTTTGCTGAGCGGACTGACCCTGTTAGGATTGGGAGTTTTAGGAGTGGGAAGCATTCTCTTCTTTACCTGGGGCTTAGAATTTATGAAACACACAAGAGGAGATCATCCTTCTGCTCCATGGAAATTCTGGGATTTATTTCGAGTGGTCATCCTTTCTTTCTTTTGGGGACAGCTCAGTTTGATGATTGTTTTAGTAGGATGTCGGTGGCTCGGCGTGAAGGATCTAAACGATCATTTATTGATGCTGGTTGGAACGTTGTGGGTTGATCTTTTGATCTTTTTCTTCATTTTATATATTGTAATTGGTAAGGCAAAGGGGACACTCGCCCACCTAGGACTGACCACCCAACGTTTTTTCAGAAACGTAGCGACGGGGATTTTAGGGTACTTTTCGGCACTTCCCATTTTGTTGATGACTCTTTTGACGGTGCTGGCAGTAACTCAAATTTTGAAATACGAACCTCCGCCTCAACCTATTCAAGAGATCTTTTTTATGGAAAAAGGGGGCACTCTGCTCATTGCTTCGATTTTAGTGGCACTGCTCGGCCCCTTCTTTGAGGAACTCTTTTTCCGCGGTTTTCTGTATAATACTCTCAAAAAGCGAGTTAGCCCAATGACAGCGCTGTGGGTGACCAGTGTTTTTTTTGCGGGAGTGCACGCGAACATTTTTGGTTTTTTCCCGATTATGGCGCTCAGTGCCCTTTTAACTCTTTTATATGAAAAAACAGGTTCGCTGGTTTCATCCATTACGGTGCATATTTTGCATAATTCTTTAATGATTGGATTTCTTTTCCTGGCGAAGGAATTGGGGGGCCTATGACGACGCAGGCAGCGCATTATCAAACTGTCAGTTGGCAAAACGGGAAGATTCGTTTGATTGACCAAACGCTTTTGCCGGCGCAATTAGTCTATATCGAGTGTGACACGGTTGAATCGCTCTGGGAAGCCATTCGTTCGCTAAGGGTTCGCGGGGCGCCTGCTATCGGAGTCGCGTCCGCTTTTGGCGTGGCGATCGCGGCGCTTCGGTCGGTTTCTCTGGATGCCCAAAAATTCAAGGAAGAAATTCTAAAAACGGTTGAATATCTTCGGAGCGCCCGCCCAACGGCGGTGAATCTTTTTTGGGCGACGGAAAGGATGAAGAAAACATTGCAGGCGCACGAGCGCGAGGAACCCAAACAACTGGCCCAAGCCCTGCTGGAGGAATCCAAGAGGATTCTAGAAGAAGATAAGGCGACCTGCTACAAAATGGCGGAGTTCGGAGCCGCCCTCATTGCTCCTGGAAGCCGGGTGATGACTCATTGCAAC
>JAHFFC010000036.1 GCA_023248175.1 Candidatus Omnitrophota bacterium
CCCCCACCATCAACCCCCAACTTCTGGATCGTACTTCGACAACGGAATAAATCTTCGGCATTTATCTCCCCCTTTCCCCTTTTTTTAGTAATACCTAGGATTATATCATGCATTGGTGAAGTGTCTACAGAAAAATGATGTTTTTTCCGTTTTTCGGTATAATGGCATTGTGCTCCGCGCGATCTTGATGGATTTTAACGGCGTTATCCTTAATGATGAACCCTTTCATTTGAAACTTTATCAAAAAATTTTGTCCAACTACCAAATCCCCATGAGCAGTCAGCAATATTATCAGAAATATTTGGTGCTGGATGATGAAAACTGTTTCCGCCAAATTTTCAAGGATCACGGAAAACCAATCACGGAGCGTGAACTAAAACAACTCGTTCAGCAGAAAGGGAAACTTTATCAGAAGGAAATGGGTGGCCGGTTCGTTTTTTTTCCGGGCGTCGCGAACTTTATTCAAAAAGCGGCCAGCCGCTATGGGATGGCGGTTGTTTCCGGTGCGAGACGTTCAGAAATTAAACAGCCCCTTAAGCATATCCACTTGCTTCGCTATTTCGCGGCGATTGTCAGCGCCGAAGATGTGGTCAATGGGAAACCATATCCAGAGGGGCTTCACGTGGCCCGCGTAAAACTGAACAAATGGCTTTTCAAACACACCCGGGGGTTCACTTCGATTCGACCCGATGAATGTCTGGTGATCGAAGACTCGATCGAAGGAATCGAAATGGCCCATAAGGCTGGAATGAAGTGTGTTGCCGTCACGAACACTTACCCCGCGGAAAAATTAAAGAAAGCAGACATGGTTATTAAATCGTTTGCCGGTTTTTCCCCGTCAGACACCGAGAAATTATTCTCGTAAACAAAAAAATGTAGAGGAGCTTATCCCATGGATCCCCAAGTCAAAAAACAAGCGTTACGGATGTTTACCTACGGGCTTTATGTTTTGACATGCCGTAAAGGTTCTGAAAACCACGCGGCAACGATTACCTGGGTTTCTCAAGTCTCTTTCACGCCGCCGATGATCAGCGTCTGTCTGGAAAACCAATCCATGGCTTTTTCTTTTACGAAGGAGGACAAAACTTTTGCTTTAAATATACTGGGCAAAGGGCAGAAGGAGATCGCCGCGAAATTCTTCAAGCACCCGCAGACTGAAGCCAATAAAATCGGCGGAATTGAATTTGAAACAAAGACAACCGGAGCCCCTTTATTGATTCCGGCGCCGGCTTTTCTGGAATGCAAGATAATCCATATGGTGCCCGCCGGCGATCACACGATTGTTGTCGCTGAAATTATCGAGGCTGGGGTTCGCAGGCAAGAAGAATCTTTAGTCCTCGCTACCACTGGCTGGTCTTACGGCGGCTAGAGAGTCCTGCTAATAATTCAAAAAACCTCTCTTTTGCTCTGCCATCGGTCTTAAAAGTATAGTCCTCCACGAACTTTTTTTGGGACTCTAACATTTCTTTGACTTTCTCTCCTCCTCGGAGCAATTCTTCGATCGCTGCCGTCATTTCTTCCTCTCGATAAACTCCGAGCGCAGAGCCGGTACTCACGTAAGGAACCGTATCAGGATATCCCGTAAGATTGACTACTAGTACTGGTTTTCCGAGGACCATCGCCGACAATCCAACCGTCGAATTATAAGTGATTACAGCATCGCTTGACGCCAAAAGAGAAAAAAGCTCTATTTCTTTTACGATCCTAACCCTGCTTTTTTGGGTGAAGTTTCGCGCCAAGTAACGGATGGGGCGTTCATTTTCAAAGGGGTGAATTTTCACGACCAACTGGGCGTTTGGGATTTGTTGTAACGCTTTTACCATGGCGGATACCATCTGTATTTGCTCATCCTCGGTTTTCCTTGAAGAAAAGGGATGAGCCCTTTGAGAAGCCAGGACAAGAATCGGAAAATCCGGATCCAGCGCCAGCTGCCGGCATAATTCTTTCCTTCTAAAAAACCCATCCCGTGAACCGGGCGCCAAGCAGTCATATTCCGGATTCCCGGTAATGATACATTCCGAGTGGAAACGTTTCTGTTCCTGTAAATACCGGCAACCAAACAACCCCCAAACCGCGCTCACATCGCATTGGATCTTCCTATCGGGTATCGGAATAGCGAAAACTCCGTGCTGAAAAACAACCGAGCGCACCGAGGTTCCCTTGGCGGCCACGACACAGCTCTTTTCAAGTTCACGAGACTCATTTCTGAGTACTACCCCCCAAGAGAACAGTTGTTTTGCCTTGTTCTGAACTCGTCGGATATTGGATTGGATCCGAGGAAAATCAAACAGAAAAATAGCGCGCATTTCATCCCGGACTGACTGATAGAAATTAATACCCCTAAATGAAAAAAATGAGCGCGATGCCGGGTCATGATCAAAACGTTTCCAAAGAACGTGGAACCGATTCCGGCTAAGACGTAAGATATCGCTTCTGTATTTGTTTCTAAGCGCAAAATATCCTTTCCCCTTTTTTAATAATCCTAACCGCACCCTCAGTCCCTTTTCCATGATGCACGGAAGAACGGTGAATTGGTTTTCAATACCCTCAAGCTGGGATAATAACTTTACGTCAATCCAAACACTGGATTGATACTGCCTTGAAAGAACAACCCACCCAAGAACCAGCGGGTCTAGAAACCGCTGCGTCAATTGATGGACTAACCAGCTTTTAATCGTTCGCTTTTCTTCCCACGATCCAAGGCTCTGTTGAGGAATATCATCACGCGACACGGAAATTCCAGTTATCTTCCCGTAAAATTCCACTACCGGCCATAGCTGGCCGGTATTATCAAAACAGAGAACCTTGCTTGGCCGGTATTTTGAGACGCATTTAGAAAATATAGCCAGATTTTTTACCCTCTTAAGCAAGAATATCTGGAGATCAAATTCGACAAATTCTCCCAAAGGAGTGATATTTTCATACCAATTCCGCGTTAAATCCCATACAGTCTTGTCAATCTCTTCAAAATCTGCTGGTTCAAGCAATGCTTCCGAAGAAATAATTTTCAGCGGCCCTATTTGCAGTTCTTCCGGCACGTATGATCCCCAATAGACCCATTGGTATTCAGAATTGACCCAGTTATTTCTCTCCACAAAATGATGGAAGGCATCCGTCCCTCGAATAGAGATTAGACAAAGATCCATAATTTCCTGTGATTAGATTAATCAGGAATTTCTGCGGTATATCAAGGGTTAAGAATCTTTCGCGCGCGGTAATAATCTTCCAACGTGTCGATTTCTATCCAGCCTTTATAAATTTCGACCGCGGTGATGGGAAACCCATTGTCAATAATTTCCTGCATCATCCCCGCAAAAGAAGCGTGCGCGAAGTCAGTGGCGTCCTGAAAAGGGCCCTCCCGGTATTTCTTCTCTGCCTGGTGGTAAATTTCCCTCAATATCCGGCACCCCTCCTTGGAAAAAAAGGCCATCCCGATAAACTCTCCATGGGACTGTGAAAGATCCAAATCACGGCCGACCTTCAGGACCTGGTTTTTCTCTTCCAGTTCCATGGAGGAAATAAACCGGTGGCTCTTTGGAGGTACCTGGCTCGTGACCACTAACTCCGGCTTTCCATTGGGATTTTGACTGGTTGGGCCATGTTCAAGCCAAGAACGATCAATCACCAGACGAATATCTCCCTCCGCGCCAAGTAATTTTTCTAAAACTCCCTTTTCAAAAAGAATATCCGAGTAGAGAAAAAGCAACGGAGCATCCATTTCTTTTTCTGCCTGAAAGAAGCTCGAAAGAATGTAGTCCTGGTCATACCTTGGATGCTCATAATAGCGCACATCCGGCAGATTAATTACCTCCGCCTTATATCCTCGAACAATGCTGATATCATTGATCTGGCAGTTTCTCAAGGTGGCGATCTGCCGTTCCAGAATGGTTTTACCGTTAATCTCTAACATCCCCTTGGGCCGGTCATGAATTAATGGAAGGAAATTTCTTTCAAAACCCGCCGCGACAATAACAGCCTTCTGTCTTTTGGTTTCCTGGGGGAGAAACTCTTTTTCATCGGAACGTAATTCTGAAAGACCAATTAATGCATAAACCTCTTCTAAACTAGCGATCGAGTTTTCGACCGCAGACGCACTCTCTGCCTTTCGGAGAGTTTTCAATGTTTCTCGCATCGCTTTAATAGAAGCCCTCACGGCGTGATTGGCAAAAATCACCACTTTAAAACCCGCGTCCCTAAGCTCTTCCAGAGTCGTCGTATGATACGTAGTCGGGACCGCTATGAGGGGGCAAGGATTTTCCCAGGAAGAGGCGAAAGTTTTGACTTCGTCCGCTGAATCCGATTTGGAGTGAATCAGAATGGCATCCGCACCCGCTTTGGCATAAGCGGTTGCCCGTCTTAATGCCTCTTCTAATCCCCATCCCGCGATGAGCGCTTCCGTCCTGGCAATTATTAGAAAATTAGGGTCTTTTTGGGCTTTTTTAGCCGCGCGGATCTTGCCGATATGTTCTTCAGTGGTTACCATTTCCCTGCGGACACCGGAATAAAAACTGCATCGTTTAGGGAAAACGCTATCTTCAATGCAAATAGCGGCGATCCCCGCTTTTTCGTACTCATTCACTGCCCGGATAACGTTGATCGCGTTGCCAAACCCGTTATCGCAGTCGGCAATGACCGGAATTGCCACGGCTTCGTTAATTTGATGGGCCACTTCCAGCAGTTCCGCCATGCTGAGGATATTGGCGTCGGGAACCCCGCGCAGAGTGGAGATCTCAAACCCGCTGGCCCAAACAGCATCAAATCTAGCTTCCTGAACTAGTTTCGCGCTCAACGCGCTGTGCGCCCCGGCAACAGCGACTACATCCTTTTCCAGCAACAAAGACCTTAGCTGATTCGCTTTAGCCTTAGCCTTCGTCGGATAAGAAGCTAATTCTGGCATTTCTTTTATCCTTCTATTTTAACAATCTTTTTCCCCGCAATGACCCTGACCACAACAGGATCCTGCCCGTTAAAAACCGCCATGCCATTGCCTTCCTTAAAATAGGCGATGTAAAAACCAATCTCCTTCAACTGTTTTAGTAACTCAGCTCTCTCCACTGGACGACGATAATGGTCCGCTACAAAAGAATCATCATTGGTGGACCTGGCATCTATCATCAAAAGCCCTCCGGGATAGAGGCTCTCGTACGCCCATTCTATTAAGCTATCAGCAAGTTCTCTTTCTATCGCGTGAAGCAGAAACCTAGCATAGACACCGTCAAACTTTTGGTCTCTCTTGGCGAAAAAAACGTCAAGGTCTTCCTGGATGAAGACAGGATTGCCTTCGCTGGGAGGTTTTACGGCCCGGTCGACTCCATAGACTTGGTGGCGCTCGGCAAGGAAATAAGCATCCCTCCCATTGCCCGATCCTAATTCAATGATCTTTGAATGATGGGTTAGCCTTCCTAAGCAAAACCGCGCGAAATCAGAGGGTTCCAGCGTGAAAGGGTTTTTATAAAATTCTTCCCAGTAAGTTTCATTCTTGGCGCAAGTCTCGTTAAAAATGACGGGATTCCTCATAGCTGCGTTGCCTTATTATAACGATTCCCCTGAAAAGTTCCATATCTTTCTCCGATTAAGCGCTCCGGACTGCCATCGTGGAAATTCTCCACTCCTTGAGAACTTTTAAAATAGGTATTTGCTGGTTTAACTGATAAAACATTAAAGAACCCCACACCGCCACGAAAAGAATCGCCTGAAAAAGAAACATTCCCAAATCCAGCCAGAGAGAATCAAAACTGTAAGGGAACCACTTTCCAATCAACCAGACAAAAACGACCGCTCCAGCCAAAGGGGTATAGATGCGAACCAGAAACCGCAGACATTCCATCTTTTTCTTCTGATACACCCAAATGATGAAACTGATTAAGAGAAAACTTAGAAAGAAATGGGCCAGAGCAGTTCCCATCGCGATTCCAGCCAGGCCAAACTTGAGCCATCCTGTCAAGAGAACACATAATCCTATCTCAACGATAGTTGACGCTATATTCAGCCACAAAACCATCCACTGTTTTCCCAACGCGATCATCGCGTACCCCCACATAAAGATCAGAGAGTAACAACAAGTTCCCCAGAGTAAAATTTGGGCCGCGGCAAGTCCTGGGGAAAATTGCGGCAGGCAGTAGTGAAGGAAGAATGGAAGAACTAATGCCCCCAATCCCGCGGCAACAGGATAGAGATAGGCAAAGGTGAGGGTTGGTTTTGTCAGATACGCATCCACCTGATCCAGGTCCCCTGCTTTCCCAAACGCCTCCATGAACCGCGGATAAAGAACATTAGAAACCATTTTGGGCAGAGGAGTCGCAAAATTATAAACCATGACAGCAATACTGTAAAACCCCAAATAGACCCTCCCCAAAAAAATCAGGATTAGAATTCGGTCCACGCTCAGAAACATGGTCCGAATAAAACCATACAGAGACAACGGAATTCCCATTTGAAAAAGAGATTTTAAACACTTCCAATCTAGATTGAAAGGAATTTTTAAAAACCGGGGCATTCTAACAATAACGTACAAAGTTCCTGCTAGACTTGTCAAAAGCATCCCCAACAGGAGCCCTTTAATCCCCCATAAGAAAGCCAGTCCCACGGTTAAAACCGTTTCGGCAATCGCTCCGTAAACAGTAACTTTACTTAAGATTCCAAACTCATTATTGGTTCTCAATAGTACCCGGTAATAAGACATAAAGCTGTCAATGATAATAAAAAGTCCGATAAACCATAATTCCTGGCGAAATTCTTTGGCAATCGGTAAAAAGCCTCCTAGAGCAATCACGATTCCCGCAAACAGGGCTGTTAAAGTAGAGACGGTAAAACTGACCGATTCTGTGAGTTGAACTCGCCCCTGTTCCGATTTGCCCCGATAAAAAGGAATTTCTCGGTCCATGGCGTTTAAGATCCCCAGATGATGCAGTTTCCCGTACTGCTGAACGAGCAACAGTTCGGAAAAGAGCCCCATGGTAAGGGGTCCTAATATTTTGCGGATAAAGACATTACGAAAAATATCAAACAGGTTTGAAAAGTATTGACTGCCGGTAAACTGCGTAGCGTCTTTCAGGATGCGGTGCGTGAGTTTCATGAAATTTGACTTTTATCAGTTGGTTGAGAGGTTATTATACCACAGATACATGGTTTCAATCCACTCGGAGTCTTTTCCAACAGAAGTTCCCCATCAACTTGGACACCCCCTTTATCCCCCTTTTTCAAAGGGGGAGTTTTAAGGTTATCAATATTATCAGGCAACTTGGGGAATTTCAGGTTAAACCCTTGTTTTATTGCCTGCAGTGCCCCATTGTGATAAAATTACGCTATTATGAAATATCGTAAACTCGGTAACACCACCATCCAAGTCTCCGAAATCGGTTTTGGCGTCTGGACGGTCTCGACGACCTGGTGGGGGATTAAAGATGACCTGTTTGGAATCCATCTCCTGCGGCGCGCTTATGACTCAGGGATCAACTTCTTTGACACGGCTGACACTTATGGCAGTGGCAAGGGGGAAACGATCTTGGCACAGGCGTTTGAGGGAGTACCGCGTTCAAAATTAGTGATCTCGACCAAATTCGGCTACGATTTTTATCACAATGATCCGGGAGATCGGGCAGGCCAGCAAGAACTGCCGCAGAATTGGGAACCCGCTTATATCGAGTTTGCCCTTGAGGAAAGTTTGAAGCGGCTCAAAAGCGATTACGTTGATTTCTACCAATTACATAATCCGCGTATTGATACTCTTCGCAAAGATGAAATTTTTGCGACCCTTGAGAGACTGAAGAAATCGGGTAAAGTCCGTACATATGGAGCTACCCTGGGCCCCGCGATCAACGAACGACAAATTGAAGAAGGCCAATTTTTAGTGACTGAAAGAAAAGTAAACGCCGTTCAAATCATTTACAACATGCTCGAACAGATGATCGGCAGGCCGCTATTTCCACTCGTCAAAGAAAATGAAACGACTTTTCTTGTCCGTGTGCCGCACGCATCAGGATTATTAGAGGAGAGAGTCACGTCCCAGACGACTTACGAGAAAAATGACCACCGCTATCACCGTGTCTCCACGGATGAGCGGAAGAAAAAATGGCAAGAAGAAGGGCTCCAAAAGGTGGAAAGACTAAAGTTTCTCACTGAAGGAAAAGGACG
>JAHFFC010000037.1 GCA_023248175.1 Candidatus Omnitrophota bacterium
ACGACCTGGAAAAAATTGCCAAGCTAAAAACAGGCCAGATCCCCATTTATGAGCCAGGGTTGGAAGAACTGTTTGCCAGAAACACGAAAGCGGGCAGGCTTCAATTTACCGGTGATTTTAAGTCTGCCATTGAACCTTCCGAAGTCATTTTCATCACCGTTGGAACTCCTGATAAGGGGAATGGAGAAGCGGATCTCTCAGCGATTGAGACTGTTACTCAAAAAATCGGTTTGCTGATCAATGATTATATACTGGTTGTTGAAAAAAGTACTGTCCCTGTAGAAACAGGGAAGTGGATTGAGCAGACTATTCGCACCAATAACCGGAACGGGGTTCATTTTGAGGTGGCTTCCAATCCTGAGTTCCTCCGCGAAGGATCGGCGGTAGAGGATTTCATGCATCCGGACCGGGTTGTCATCGGGGTTGAAAGCCCGAGGGCAGAAAAGATTCTCAGGGAATTGTACAGCCCTTTTTCCGCTCCTATGATTGCCACCGATATTAAAAGCGCCGAATTGATTAAGCATGCATCGAATTCATTCCTAGCGACGAAAATTTCTTTCATCAACGCCATCGCCAATATTTGCGAGAGGGTAGGGGCTGACGTTGAGAAAGTTGCCGAAGCGGTTGGACTAGACCATAGAATCGGCAAACATTTTCTCAACGCCGGTCTTGGATTTGGGGGTTCCTGTTTCCCGAAAGATCTTGCCGCTTTCATTCGCCTGGCAGAGAAAGTAGGGTACGATTTTAAACTCCTAAAAGCCGTTGAAGAGATTAATCGTGAACAGAGGAGATTAGTAACGCGAAAGATTGAAAGCGCCCTCTGGATCATCGAAGGAAAAACAGTCGGAATTCTGGGCTTAGCTTTCAAACCGGGAACTGACGATCTTAGAAACGCTCCTTGTCTTGAGGTCATTGAGTTTCTTCTGCAGGAAGGGGCGAAAGTGAAGGCTTATGACCCTCAGGCAATGGAGAAAGCGAAGAAGATATTCCCCCAATTGAACTACTGCTCTGATCCCTACGAAGTGGCTCAGGAGAGCGACTGTTTAGTTCTTGTTACTGAGTGGGATGAATTCAAGAAGCTCCAATTCTCGACCATTAAGACATTAATGAAACAACCCATTTTGGTTGACGCGCGGAATCTCTATAATCCATTGGAAATGGTACAGTTAGGATTCAATTACATTGGTATTGGCAGAAAACAATCCAGTCCTCCGAAGAACAACAGGATGGCAGAATGGGTAAAACCGCTGTACAACACCCTATAGAAATTAAAAAAGAACCTATTGTGGGTGTTGAGATCAAGCAACTCAAGCCGATTGCAGACGCGAGGGGACGGCTGGTCGAAATTTTGCGCAAAGACGACCCTATTTTTAAGCAGTTTGCTCAGGTGTATATGACGACTGTTTATCCAAGAGTTGTCAAAGGGTGGCATTACCACAAAAAACAGACGGATCATTTTGCCTGTTTGAGCGGGATGATCCGATTGGTTCTGTGCGACTTGCGAGAAGACTCCAAGACCTGCGGTTTCATCAATGAGTTTTTTCTCGGAGTTCATTACCCCATGATGGTCTCTGTTCCTCCCTTTGTCCTGCATGGTTTTCAGGGGGTGGGGACGGAGGAGGCCATTGTGTTGAATCTGCCGACAGAGTTGTATCATTACAGTCAGCCGGATGAATTTCGTGTTGATCCGCATGAGAACGACATCCCCTACGACTGGAATCAAATAGATCGTTAAGAGGTGACTGTGCATGAAAGGTGTCATTCTTGCAGGTGGTCTTGGGAAGCGGCTGTATCCTCTGACAAAAATTACCAATAAACACCTGTTGCCTATCTTCAGTAAACCGATGATTTACTATCCCCTGGAGACACTGCTCGAGGCAGGGATCCACGATATTCTTATTGTGACAGGGGGGAGTAACGCGGGGGATTTCCTCCGCTTGCTGGGGGATGGTGCAGAATTCGGAAATTGCCATCTCAACTACACCTATCAGCAGGGAGAAGGGGGAATTGCGCAAGCGCTTAATTTAGCGGCGCATTTTGTGGGAAAGGATAAAGCGGTCGTTATGCTAGGGGACAATATTATAGAGAAGAGCATTGCTCCCTACGTTGAGAAATTCCAGAAACAGTCGGCTGGGGCGCGAGTCTTACTCAAAGAGGTCGAGGATCCCGAACGGTTTGGCGTGGCTGAAATTCGCGGAGAACAAATTGTCTCAATCGAAGAAAAACCAATATATCCCAAGTCTAGTTACATTGTCATTGGAATCTACCTATACGATTCCAATGTCTTCGATGTGGTGAAAACACTCAAGCCTTCGGCCAGGGGAGAATTGGAGATTACAGACGTCAATAACTTTTACGTATCAAAGGGATTGATGGAGTACGATCTCTTGGACGGCTGGTGGAGCGATGCCGGAACGTTTGACTCGCTGTTGAGAGCTAATAACTTGGTGGCAGAGAAAATGAAGGAAACGGAGAGAGTAAGATGAAAGTGCTCGTGACGGGAGGATGCGGTTTTATCGGTTCCAATTTCATCCGTTCCATGCTCAAAAACGGTTATCACGAAGTTGTCAATATTGATCTATTGGCTTACTCCGGCAATTTAGAAAATCAGTCCGATTTGCTGGAATGTCCCACGTATCAGTTTGTCCGCGGGGATGTCAATAATCTCTCCCTGATGAAGGAATGGTGCCAATGGGCGGATGCGATTGTTCACTTTGCCGCTCAAACTCATGTGGACCGCTCCATCTTGGAGCCGTCGTTGTTTATGACGACCAATATTCTCGGCACCTACAATCTATTGGAAGCCGTCCGGGAGATCGGGGCTGGTAAAAAGAGGGTGATCTATATTTCAACCGACGAAGTGTATGGGATTATTGCTCAAGGCCAGGCCGATGAAGAGTCTGCGTTGATGCCGAATAGTCCCTATTCCGCGAGCAAAGCCTCAGGTGATCTGTTAGTGAGAGCCTACAATCACACCTACGGTCTTGGGGTTATCACGACACGGACGAGCAATAACTTCGGCCCGTATCAATACCCGGAAAAATTAATTCCTTTGGCGATTACGAACTTAATGGAAGAAAAAAAGATTCCTGTTTATGGGGATGGATTGCAGGAAAGAGACTGGATTTATGTCGAAGACAACTGTTCAGCCATTGCGCTCATTTTGCAGCAAGGAAGAGAAGGGGAAATCTATAATATTGCTGCCGGCCAGACGATGACAAATGTTTCAGTGGTGGAAAAGATTTTAAGGCAATTCGGGAAATCTTCTTCCTGGATTGAATATGTCAAAGACAGACCCGGTCACGATACTCGCTATTCACTCTCCAGTGAAAAGTTGAGAAAACTGGGATGGTCACCTCAGTTTCCATTCGTGGAGGGGCTAGAAAAAACCGTTTCATGGTATCAAGAACATCGTGACTGGTGGAAGAAAATTAAAGAGAGGAAGAAAGACTTTATCCAATACTATGAGCTCCAGTATGCAGCTAGAGGATAGATTGGGACTGCTGCAGACAGCAGAAAAAATTGCTTCCCGAGAAGCAAAGGTAGTGGTGATCGGTTTAGGCTATGTGGGGTTGCCACTCTGCATCGAGTTTGCCAATGCGGGTTTCAACGTTACGGGAATTGATGTCAATTCTACGAAGGTGGAGAGTCTCAATCGGGGCCAATCCTATATCCTTGACGTTAAAGAGGCGGATTTAAAGTCGTGCTTTGAAAAGAAAAAGTTTAAGGTAGTTGAAAACTACAATCCACTCAAAGAGGCAGATGTTATCATTATCTGTGTTCCTACTCCTTTGAACAAGACCCGCGAACCGGATGTTTCTTGTATCATTGCTGTCGGAGAACAGATCGCCCGCTACATTCGAAAGGGGCAGGTGGTTATTTTGGAAAGCACCACGTATCCTGGTACGACCGAGGAAGTCATTCTTCCAATGCTCAAGCAGAAAGGGGGGAAGGTAGGAGAGGATTTTTGCCTTGCTTTTTCTCCTGAGCGAATTGATCCGGGTAATCGTCATTTTTCAACGGCGACGATCCCTAAAATTGTCGGGGGAGTTACCCCTCAATGCACTGAATTTGCCAAAAAAGTCTACGAGAGTATTGTCGAAAAAGTCGTTTTGGTTTCTTCCTCGAGAGTCGCTGAGATGGCAAAACTGCTTGAGAATACCTTCAGGGCGGTGAATATTGCTTTGGTCAATGAGCTGGCTTTAATGTGCGCCAAGTTAAACATCAACGTTTGGGAAGTGATTGATGCTGCGGCGACAAAACCGTTTGGTTTTATGCCCTTTTATCCAGGACCGGGGCTTGGAGGTCATTGTCTTCCAATCGATCCCATTTATCTGGCATGGAAAGCAAAGTTGCACGGATTTGAATCTCGGTTCATTGAGCTGGCTTCTCAGGTCAATGCCTATATGCCCAACTATGTAGTCGAAAGAGTAATGGCAGGATTGAATGAAAAGGGTAAACCAATGAAAGGTTCCAAACTCTTAGTCCTTGGGGTCACTTATAAAAAGAATGTCAATGATACCCGTGAATCCCCCGCTCTCGACATTATTGAAATGCTGAAAGAGCGAGGAGCAATCGTCAAGTTTAACGATCCTTATATCGCCTCTTTAGATTCGATTCAGTGGACCGCGCTGACGCCGGCAACGCTAAGGGCTCAGGACGCTGTTTTGCTGTTGACGGATCACGGCGACTTTGATTACGATGCAATCATACGAGACGCCGCCTTAATTATTGACACGCGTAATATCTTTAAAAATCACCATAGTTCCAATAACGTCATTCGGATTTAATTTTAGGAGAGCGTTTACATGGCGACATGCTTAGTCACAGGAGGGGCTGGTTTCATCGGTTCACATTTGGTCGAAAGGCTTGTTAAAGAGGGTGATGATGTCGTTGTTCTTGATGATCTCTCCACAGGAAAACTGGACAATTTGCAGTCTGTCTGGGACAAAATCCGTTTCGTCAAAGGTGATATCAGAGATGTAGAACTCGTGAAAAATGCTACTCAAGGAGTTGATTTCATTTTCCATCAGGCGGCGATGAGATCGGTTCCGCTTTCGGTGATCAATCCCATTGATTTTAATGAGGTCAATGTTTCCGGTACGTTGAACGTTCTACTGGCGGCATGGGAGGCAAAGGTCAAGAGATTCATCTTTGCCTCTTCTTCTTCTGTGTATGGAGACTCGGGGCCATTAAAAAAAGAAGATATGGAAACCAAACCTGTCTCTCCATACGCCGTATCAAAAGTAGCAGGGGAACTTTACTGTTCGGTTTTTACGAATCTCTACAAAGTAGAGACAGTGGTTCTGAGGTATTTTAATGTATTTGGTCCTCGACAAGACCCGGAATCACAATACGCGGCGGTCATCCCGGCATTTATTTCTAAAATTCTAGGGGATGAGCAACCCATCGTTTATGGTGATGGACTGCAATCAAGAGATTTTACCTACGTTGAAAATGTGATCACTGCCAATATCAAAGCGGCAAAAAGCGAAGGAGTTGCCGGTAAGATTTTTAACATAGCCTGCGGCAGGAGATATACGTTGCTCGAAATATTGGATCGGGTGAATTCCCTCTTGGGGAAAAAGATCAAACCAAAATTCCTCCCCCCCAGGGAGGGAGACGTACGCCACACGCTAGCGGATATTGGTTTGGCAAAACAGTATCTGGGTTTTGAATCAATGGGCGATTTTGAAGAGGGACTCAAGAAGACAATTCAGTGGATGGATGAGGTTTTCTGTATCCGAACTCCTCACTCAAGGGGTGAAAGATGAATTTATTAATTACCGGCGGAGCAGGTTTTATCGGCTCCTATCTTTGCGAACATTTTATCGCCCGTGGGGATCGCGTTTTCTGCCTCGATAATTTGATCACAGGGGATATGGCTAATATCAAGAGCTTGTTGAAAAACACGAGGTTTGAATTGATCAATCAGGATGTGACTCAATATATTAATATGCCGGATCCGTTAGATTTTGTTCTTCATTTTGCTTCTCCAGCAAGTCCCATTGATTACGCAAACTATCCGATTCAGACTTTAAAGGTGGGCTCTCTGGGGACTCACAACGCCCTGGGATTGGCTAAAGCAAAGCAAGCAGTTTTTCTATTAGCCTCGACCTCAGAAGTCTACGGCGATCCGCTAGTTCATCCGCAGAAGGAAAGTTATTGGGGTAATGTCAATCCCATAGGTCCACGGGGAGTTTATGATGAAGCAAAGAGATTCGCAGAGGCACTCACAATGGCTTACCATAGAAAGCACCATCTTTCAACTCGTATTGTCAGAATCTTTAATACCTACGGACCTAGAATGAGAACGAATGATGGAAGAGCCATCCCCAGTTTTATCACGAAGATTTTACAGGGAGAATCTCCAGTCATATACGGCGAAGGGACACAGACAAGAAGTTTTTGTTATATCACCGATCTTAGAGACGGCATCATCCGTTTGATGAATTCTTCTATTCACGAACCGATTAATTTAGGCGATACCTATGAGATCTCAATCTTGGAATTAGCTCAGAAGATTATTTCTCTAGCGGGACAATTTTCACTTCCAGTGATCTATAAATCCCTGCCTGTAGATGATCCGAGGGTACGTCAACCAGACATAACAATGGCTAAGAAGCTGTTAGAATGGTCACCAAAGGTTTCTCTTGAGGAGGGATTACGTTTGACAATTGAGTGGTTTAAATCAGGAATCGAAGTAACAAGCATAAAATAAGGAAATTAACAGGGGGAGAGAAAGAGGGAAGGGAAATAATGCATCCATGTAAAAAGGATTCGTTGACTAGATTATTTGCAATCATGTTGCTGGGTTATGGATTGTTTCAGTCTGTTTCTATAGTGATGGCCCAGGAGGAATTGGTCAACACAGTTGGTAAACTTTATAAAGACCAAAGGAATATTTTGCAGGAACTCGCAAGTGCCCCATGGGCAGCTAAGAAAGAGCAAGAAGGAGTAAAAACCTTTATTTGCCCCAAAGATGGAAGGGAATTTCAATTAGTTGTCTCTTCCGGGGATTTGGAAAACCAAAAGGGGATGAGGAGCATTTATTGTCCCTATGATGGGTTTCAATTCTACCCTTCTAAAGCTGAAGAACCCTCTTCCAAGTTAAGCGTAGCCGCGACAAACCAGGCACAACAGGGAGATTTATATCTCCTCCGTTCTCCTACAAACGGCAAAGAATTCAAGTCCGCTGTCGATGTCCAAGAATTATTGAGCGGTAATGCTATCTTCACGAGCCCTTTCGATGGAACCCAGTTCCGTTTTACGCCGCAAGCGTTGGATTATACGGACCAGGGACAGAGTAGACAAGGAATGATGACGATGGTTTCCCCCACTACCGGGAAGAAATTCCGGACGATAGTAACTGATCAAAACCAGATACTGACAGATCCCTATACCGGTAGAAAGATGCCAGCTTTTCAATTTCCTGTTGCTACCGGACAGGCAAAGGACAATGGGGAGATGTCTTTAAAGAGTAGTTTGTATTCAAGGACTGAAGCAATGTTTGCAGGAGGCAATACTGACCCAATGAATGATGGGGAGGCGGTGGAACAGTTTGGTTATGCCATCTTTCCTACAGAAGAAGAAGTACTTCGATGGAAAGAGCAAGAACGGATGATGCAACAGCAAAGAGTTGTTAATTCTGGTACCTCTACTGCTGCTTCAGGAGGGGGAAATAGTGGTGGGATGATGCAGATGGGGCAAAACGTAGCGGCCAACCAAGGTAATAATTATTCTACAGTGGGCGACTACTCCTCTGTGTTAGTCAATAAAGACTACATTCTAGGACCTGGGGATACCTTGATTGTTTACCTATGGGGAAAGGTACAACAGACA
>JAHFFC010000038.1 GCA_023248175.1 Candidatus Omnitrophota bacterium
CCCGTCAATCGGGCAAAAGCCATTCTGGATGATCTTATCGAAGGGAAAGAAGTGCGGTATGGCTGGTTGGGAGTGAGTATCCAAGATGTCAATAAAGATGTCACTGCTTATTTTGGCATCTCTGATATGCAGGGAGTGATTGTGGCGCAGGTTTTGGAAGGAGGACCAGCCGATCAAGGGGGAATCAAAATCGGTGACGTGATTCGTCTCCTCGATGGAGAGCCGGTGAAAAACACGCGCGCCTTGATCAGCCGCATCAGCCAGACAAAAATCGGCCAAGAGGTTGAAATTAAGGTTTTGAGACAAAAAAAGGAACTGGCTTTGAAGGTGAAGGTTGGAGACCGCCCTTCCAGCACACAACCACTCCCTGCCGCTCAAAGACTCCCTAGAGAAGTCAGTCCTTCCGTCGTTTCCTGGCGGGGGATGGAGGTGCAAAACCTCACTCCCGCGATAAAACAGGAACTGCGTATTACTGACGATACCGGAGTCGTGGTGACCCAGGTTGATCCTGACAGCCCCTCTTACCATTCCGGTATCCGTGTCGGGGACGTTATTTTGGAGATCAATCGAACCCCGGTCCGCAACCAGGGGCACTTTGAAGAAATCACCTCTCAAATTAAGGGAGATGCCCTCATCCGCACCCCCCGTGGATACGTCGTAATCAAACCCGAGTAAATTTATTTTGTCCAACTCCTTTTCCTGTGCTAAAATAGAACACTTTGATAATCCCACCGCCTGCCGGTTAGAAATTTAGAGGAAGTAGGTGGTGGCGAAAGGCAGGTGGTGGGATGAGTTGGCCTCAGTGGGGGGTTGAAACAGCTACTACCTGGTATGTCGTTTCAGCGGCGGCTTATCTTTTAAGCCTGAACCAGTGGCCCCAGTGGCTAAACATGGATGCCTCCCTTCTTGAAAAAATTGCAAGAGGCTCATTGCTGTTGGGTTTTGTTCTGGTAGTTCTCTCTTTACTGCATGAAGGAATCCTGGTCACCAGCGAATACAAGGCGTTTATTTTTTTGAGTGTGTCTATTTTATTCATTCACGGATTCTTTAACAGGAAGAGAGAGTGGATCGGGCTGAACGTGTTGGTTGTCCTTTTGGCTCTTTTTTCTTTGGGTTACGCGCAGTGGTTTGATCGTTTGGATCTTCCTGCGGAACCGCTCGGCCGATCCCGATGGTTTATTGCTCACTCGACGCTGCAATTTTTAAGCTATGGATTTCTGGCGGTTTCATTCGCGACTTGGTTTTTTTATTGGATCTCGCGATGGAAGCGGCGAGTGGATGAAAAAGTAATAGAACCGTTGCTCGTTGCCAGCCATAAGATGCTGGCAATCGGATTTCTATCGCTGACTGGAAGTGTTATCAGCGGATTTATTTCAACCCAGCAGGTCTATGGAAGCTATTGGGGATGGGAACCCAATGAGGTTTTAGTGCTGGTGTTGTGGTCTGTCCTGGCTGGTTATCTATGGAAAAAGAACGCGTTGTCGTAGCGATGAGTGGTGGAGTGGATAGTTCTGTCACTGCCGCATTGGTGAAGGAGGCGGGGTTTGATGTTATTGGAATTACTCTCAAAACCTGGCCCTCTGAGCTGTGCGAGAATGACAGCCCCAAAACCTGCTGTTCCCTGCGGGATGTCGAAGACGCCCGGTCGGTCGCGGCGATGCTGGATATTCCTTTTCATGTTTTGAATGTGGAAGAGGAATTCAAAAAATACGTGATGGACTATTTCACAGAGGAGTATGCTCAAGGAAGGACACCCCATCCTTGTGTTCAGTGCAATGATAAAGTGAAGTTTTTAGCTCTGTGGAAACGGGTGAAACCTTTGGGGGCGCGTTATATCGCTACCGGTCACTACGCTCAGGTGGCGTTTGATCCCGGATGGGGGCGTTACGTCGTCAGGGAAGCGGCTGATTCCAGCAAGGATCAATCGTATGTTTTATTTGGGCTCACTCAAGAGCAACTTTCTTATACTCAGTTTCCCATCGGAAGTTTTACCAAACAGCAGATTCGCGCGAAAGCGAAAGAGCTGGGCCTGCGGGTTTTTGACAAACCGGACAGCCAGGAGATTTGTTTTATCCCCGATCATGACACGCGGGGATTCCTGAAGAAGGCTTTAGAGGGACGGGATCTCTCGGGGAGAATCGTGGATAAAGAAGGGAATGTTTTAGGAACCCATTCGGGGATTTTTCAGTTTACCATCGGCCAGAGAGAAGGTTTAGGCGTCAACCGTGGCAAACCTTCTTATGTCATCGAGATTGAGTCGCTGACTCATGATCTGATCATTGGTGATCGCGACGATTGTTTTTCGAAGGAATGTATTGTTTCAAAAATAAACTGGCAGGCGTTTGAAAGTTTATCCGACCCCATCCAAGTACAGGTAAAGATTCGGTATAAGCATCCCAAAACACCTGCGATCGTTTATCCGGAAAGAAATAACGAAGTTCGTGTGGTTTTTGATGAACCGCAGAGTGCTGTAACCCCAGGGCAGGCGGCTGTGTTTTATAACGGGGATACCGTGTTGGGAGGGGGATGGATTAAATAAATTCAAAATTCAAAGCTTAAAATTCAAAATTTTGGAATTTGGATTTTGTAATTTGGATTTTCTGAAAAGGTGGTGTAGCTCAGCCTGGTCAGAGCGAGCGGCTCATACCCGCTATGTCAGTGGTTCGAATCCACTCACCACCATTCTGCTTCGCCCTTCGACAAGTAAGATGATGGTAGGGCTACGCAGCAATAGATAGACGAAGCAGAATGCCGCTGCGAAGCGCTATCGGCTATTGATCATCGAAGCGCGAAGCAGGGCAGAGTTAGAGCAAAACCATGAAACCCGATCTGATTAAAAAAGTCTCCAAATACATTGATACCTGGCGGTTGCTGGAGCAGGGGGATCGAGTTTTAGTGGGCGTCTCTGGTGGGAGTGATTCGGTAGCGTTGGCGGTTTTATTGCATCAACTAGCACCTAAGTATCGCTTGAAACTTTATTGGGTTCATGTGAATCATCAGATCCGCCCGGAATCGGGGGAGGACGCCGACTTTGTCCAGAGCCTGGCAGCGCGATTGGGAGTTTCTTTATCGGTAGAAAAAATTGCCCCTCTTTTCGCGGCCCGGAGTCAAAAACGTTCCTTAGAGGAAACTGCCAGGGAATTGCGCTTTAAGGTTTTCGAGAAAGTAGCCGAGGAAGTAGGAATCTGCCGGATTGCCCTGGCTCACCATCAGAATGACCAGGCGGAAACTGTTTTAATGCGGATCATCCGAGGGAGCGGGACACAGGGAATTGGAGCGATGGCTCCCCTGACTTTGTGGCGTGGTAAAATGATTATTCGTCCATTGCTGGAGTGTGCTAAGAAAGAGCTGCGGGATTGGTTGATCAAGCGTGATGTACCATGGAGAGAGGATAGTTCCAATCAAAATAAGGAATACCTGCGCAACCGGATTCGTAATCACTTGATTCCTTTGCTAGAAGAATCATATAATAAAAAGATTCAGGAGCGGTTGGCGACATTGGCAGCTTGTGTCCAGGAGGACCAGGCTTATATCGAAAGCAGCTCCAAGGATATTTATCAGCAATTAGCGATTCGCTCAGAGGGTCGAATTCATATTCCGTTAAACCGTCTTTTATTGCTGCCGAAGGCGATCCAACGGCAAATCACGCGATTGGCGATCAATGAGATTCAGGAGAATCTCAAGAAGATTGATTTCCGTCATTGGAAGGAAGTGGAGGATTTATATTATTTTCGGCCGGGACGGTCTGAAGTTCATTTGCCAAGGGGCATCGTCGTCCAGAAAATAAAGGAGAAAATCGTTTTTTACAGAGGAGAAATTTATGCCAGAGGCAGTAAAGAGAGACAAAAAACCAAAACAGCAACCTTCACAGCCTAATCCAGCCAGGTTTCTGGTAGTCTGGATGCTGTTGCTGGTGGCGCTCATGTATTTATTTCGCGGCGAGAGTTCCGTGTTGGTCAAAGGGGACACTCGCGAACTAACCTATGGAGAATATTTCCGCGTTCTTCAACAAGAGAGTGCTTCGGTCAAGACGGCGGTGAAGGTGGATAATGTCGTGAAGGGAGAGTTTGCAGATGGCACTCATTATGTGGTTTATACGCCAGATAATGATCCTGAATTACTTTCTCTACTCCGGCAGAAAGTTCCTACCTTTAAGGTAGAGCCGCCCAGAACTTTTCTAACGAATGTATTTTTTACGATGCTGGGACCTCTTTTCTTTGTAGGGCTTCTCTGGTTTTTATTTTATCGAGGAGCTCAAGGAGGGGGGAGAATTCTGGCGTTTGGCAAGAGCCATGCGCGTCAAATTGGTAGCCAGGAGATTAAGATAACGTTTAATGATGTCGCGGGAGTGGATGAGGCTAAGGAAGAACTGCAGGAGATTATCGAGTTTCTGAAGGACCCGAAGAAGTTTACCCGGTTGGGAGGAAAAATTCCCAAGGGAGTTTTGCTCATGGGTCCCCCGGGAACAGGGAAAACATTACTTGCGAAAGCGGTGGCTGGAGAAGCCGGTGTTCCTTTTTACAGCATCAGCGGTTCGGACTTCGTCGAAATGTTCGTTGGAGTCGGGGCTTCCAGGGTCCGCGATCTCTTTGAAACCGCCAAGAAATCAGCGAAGGCCAGCGGCAAAGGGTGCATTATCTTTATTGATGAGATTGACGCAGTCGGCCGCCAGCGGTTTGCGGGAATCGGCGGCGGGCATGATGAACGGGAGCAAACTCTTAATGCGTTGCTCGTAGAAATGGACGGATTCAATACTCAGGAGGGGGTCATCTTAGTGGCGGCCACCAACCGTCCGGATGTTTTGGATCCGGCACTGCTTCGTCCCGGTCGTTTTGACCGAACGATCGTCATTGACCGTCCTGATTTAATTGGCCGAGAGGGAATCCTAAAGGTTCACACTCGTGCAGTGAAGGTGGATAAAAACGTAAACTTGAACGCGATTGCCCAGCAGACACCGGGACTTTCCGGTGCGGATCTAGCGAACTTAGTCAATGAAGCGGCCCTTCTATCCGCCCGCCATGACAAAGATTCAGTGACTCAAGAAGAACTCGAGGATGCTATCGAACGAGTCATGGCCGGGCCGGAGCGAAAGAGCCGTGTGATTAGTCCCGATGAGAAAAGGAGGGTTGCCTATCACGAAGCGGGACATGCCCTTCTTGCTTTGTTAATTCCTGGGGCCGATCCCTTGCATAAAGTTTCGATCATTCCGAGAGGGACGGCGGCACTGGGATATACGATGCAATTGCCGATTCAGGATCGTTATTTGATGACACAAGCGGAACTGTTGGCGAAACTGATCGTTCTTCTGGGAGGGCGGGTGAGCGAGGAACTTTTGTTCCATGAAATCAGCACCGGGGCCCAGAACGATCTTGAGATTGCGACCGATATTGCCCGCCGGATGGTTTGTGAGTATGGAATGAGTGAGAAACTAGGGCATCTCACTTTTGGGAAACGGGATCGTCAGATTTTTCTTGGCAGGGATATTCTGGAAGAGAAAAACTACAGCGAGCAGACTGCTGTTGTCATTGATGGAGAGGTTCGCCGTATTATTCAAGAAAGCCACGGCCGCGCCATGGAAGAACTTTCCAAACAACAAGAAAAATTGAAATTGATTGCTGAACGTCTTCTGGAACGAGAGGTTCTGGATGCCGATGAAGTCAGGCGAATGTTATAAGACTTTCCTCTGTGGAGACTATTCTTTCCCATTAGGGGAGAGAACCTACCTTATGGGGGTTTTGAACATCACTCCCGATTCGTTTAGCGGCGACGGACTTCTTCAAGGAAAAAACCCTTCCGAAACTGCAGAGGCATCGCTTCGTATAGCTCAGAATATGGTGAACTGCGGCGCTGATCTGATTGACGTGGGGGGAGAATCCAGCCGTCCTGGGGCTTTGAGCATTTCGGAACAAGAAGAGATCGACCGTGTCGGCGGAGTGATAAAACTCCTTTCGGGGAATCTGCGCGTTCCCATTTCTGTGGATACTTATAAAGCCTCTGTCGCGGAAGAAGCCCTGAAGAATGGGGCTTCTTGGGTCAACGACATTACTGGATTAACAGGGGATCCCCGAATGGCTCCCCTCATCGCTTCGAGCGGTGCTTCAGTGGCCATAATGCATATGAAGGGGATATCGGCGACAATGCAGCATATGGCTGTGTACCAAGATTTGATGGGGGAGATCATCGAATTCTTCCAGAATAGTATTCAGTTAGCTCGATCGGCGGGCATTACGGAAAATCGAATTTTTCTAGATCCCGGTATCGGTTTTGGTAAAACTGTCGAGCATAACCTCGAAATTTTGCGGTTGCTGGGCAGATTTAAAAAACTGGGGTATCCCATCTTGGTGGGAACTTCGCGAAAATCATTCATCGGGAAAATTTTGAACGATCGTCCCGTTGACAGGCGATTATGGGGAACTGCTGCCACCGTGGCTTTGGCGATTGCCAACGGGGCCGATATGATTCGTGTGCATGATATTGCTGAAATGAAGGATGTTGTCAGCATCGCTGATGCTGTTGTTAGAGACCCACAAAGAGGCAATATTGATTGATCTAGTTTGGCAGAATGTTTTGCTGTATTGGAAGAGCGCTGTGGAGATTCTCCTTCTGTGGGGACTTTTCTATTCCATCCTTGCCTATTTCCGCGGGACCCTCGGCATTCAATTATTAAAAGGGTTGGCGATTATCGCGATTGTTTTTATTGTGACACAACAGTTTCAGTTGAGAACCATCAATTGGATGCTGACGAAATTTTTAGCAATTTCAGTCATAGGGCTCTTAATTATATTCCAGCCGGAGTTGCGGCGGGCTCTTTCCCGTTTGGGGGAACAGCATTTTTTCAAGACACCGCTCCAGGAAGAATCAATGATTCAAGAAATCCTTCAGTCGTGTACCACTTTGTCTGGGCGTAAAATTGGAGCCTTGATTGCCATTGAAAAAGAAATTGGACTCAAACCTTATATTGAGAGCGGAGTTTCTTTGGATTGTATGATTAGCAGCGAGGTTTTAAACACCCTCTTCATGTCTAATGCTCCACTGCATGACGGTGCAGTGATTGTCGTCAATGGAAGAATCGCCGCCGCGGGATGTCTTCTTCCATTAACGCAAAATCCGCATATCAGTCGTACTTATGGAACTCGACATAGGGCTGCTATCGGGCTTACCGAGGAGACAGACGCTGTCGTTGTCGTGGTCTCAGAAGAGAGCGGTTCAATTTCGTTGGCTTTTCGAGGGCATCTATCCACTGATTTGGATCGGGAGGATCTCGGCGATTTACTTCGTAAGAATCTTTACAGTTCGTATACCGGCCGGCGGAAAGGTTGGCACAGGAGGCAGGCGTGATAAGTCAATCTTTCTGGGTCAATAGTTTTCTGAAATTGTCCGCTCTCGCTCTTGCTGTTGTTACTTATCTCTACATCGGAGCCGAACTCAGAGAAAGTCCCGGAACTCTTCCATCGGTGATTACCAAGGAATACATCGCGAAGTCGGTGCCGGTGCATGTTGATCTGCTGGGAAATCCACCGCGGGGATTCGAAGTTCAAAAGAGTGGCATCATTGTAGATCCGGAGAAGGTCATGATTATCGGTCCTGAGAATTTAATTGGTCCCATTGATTATCTGGAGACACAGCCGATCTATATCGGGAGACGCGGAGGAACCGTAAGGGTTCGAGTGGGATTAAAGATTACAAAAGCTGTTAAGGGAATGGATCAGCAAATGGTGGATGTGGTCATTCCGATTGAGAGAATT
>JAHFFC010000039.1 GCA_023248175.1 Candidatus Omnitrophota bacterium
CCTTTTGCATAATCCAGATATTGAAAGGCCGGTTGAAGATAGTAAGGTTTCGGGTAATTGACCACGGTCTGAACGCCGCAAAGCGCTAATTCCCGCTGAACCTGATCTCTGTTTTTAACGCGGATCACATACAGGTGATAAACGTGATCTCTCCCGGCTTGTTCAAGGGGGGTGATAACGTCGGGAGCACGTTTCCGTAATTGCCGAGTGTAATAATGGGCGAGCTGTTTTCTCTTTCGATTCCATCGATCGAGCGATTTTAACTTCACCCGCAGAATGGCGGCCTGCAAGGTGTCAAGGCGAGAATTTTGTCCGGGCACCAGGTTGAGATATTTTTCTTTCCGTCCATGGTCCCTGAGGACTCTCAACTGTTCCGCGATTGGTTTTAGATTGGTAACTACCATGCCGCCGTCCCCCCAGCAGCCAAGATTTTTTGTCGGGTAGAAACTAAAACAACCCACATCTCCCAGATTCCCCGCTTTGTGGTTTTGATATTCCGCGCCATGAGCCTGGGCGGCGTCCTCAATAATCCAAAGTTTGTGACGTTTGGCCAGAGTTTTGAGTTCACTCATTTCAGCCGTCTGCCCATAGAGATGAACCGGTAAAATCGCTTTCGTTTGTCCAGTGATGACATCAGCAACTTGCCGGGGATTGAGGTTATAACTGACAGGATCAATATCCACCAGCACCGGTTTAGCTCCTGACAGCGCGATCGCGATGGCGGTTGCGATATAGGTGAAAGAAGAGGTAATGACTTCATCACCAGGCCCGATTCCCAATGCCACTAGACTTAGCCATATGGCGTCGGTCCCTGAATTAACGCCGATCCCATACCGGGCGCCGCAGTATTCGGCGAATTCTTTCTCGAAATGGGCGACTTCTTTTCCCAAGATGAAATCACCCCGGCGGTTAAGTTGTTGAATAAGCCGCCAGTAAACCTGTTTTTGTCCGTTGAATTGATAGCTGAAATCCATCCAGGGGATTTGCATCGTTTCTCCAGTCCTTATAAAAAGTGAAACTCATTATACCAGAGCTCCTTCTGAAAATCTACGAAGCATTCCTGCAGGCAGTGGATCAGTTGACGCAACTCACCCTCCTATATTATACTGACTTCCATAATGATGCCCAAGGTTGTGATTCTCTGTGGTGGTATTGGGGTGTGAAACACTGCTAATGGAGAAAACAGTCGCAATCATCGGTGGAAGCGGCCTGGTGGGGGGATATCTCACGCGGGTTTTCAAGGAAGCCCAAGGATACAAAAAGGTTGTGCCGACCACCCACTCGATTCAGAGAGAGAGGTTCTATCCACTGGACATTACCCTGCCGGAGCAGATGGAAAAATTCTTTTTGAAGTATCATCCTGACGTTGTCATTTTCGCAGCAGCCATGACCCATGTGGACCGGTGTGAGGAAGAGAAAGAGCTTTGCTTGAAGAGTAACGTCGAAGCGGTGAAAGATTCCATTCGTTTCCTAAAAAAGTCGGGGAAGTTTTTTCAGTTTGTGTTTTTCTCAACGGAGTACATTTTTGATGGAGAAAATGGCCCCTATCCAGAAACGGCTTCAGCCAATCCATTAAGTGTTTACGGAACGTCCAAGTGGCTGGCAGAGGAGTTCATTCGTAGAGAAGTTGAAAATTATCTGATTATTCGCATCACAGGGGCGTATGGGTTAGAATCAGCGCAGAAAAATTTCTTTTATACCGTTCGCAGGCATTTAACGCAGAATAAAATGCTTCGTGTTCCTAATGACCAAATTTCCAGCCCGACTTACGCCGGGTATATCGCCAGAACGGTAAGGTATCTGGTTGAAAGAGGGGAAAAGGGGACATTTCATGTTACCGGCAATACCCGGATCAGCCGTTCTGATTTTGCCAGAGCCATTGCCGAACGTTTTGGGTGGGATTTAAAATGGATCGAGCCTGTCGCCACCGCCGATCTAGAACAAAAAGCAAAGAGGCCGCTCAACGCGGGACTGATTCCCTCAAAAACTGCCGGAATGAACCCTATCCCTACTCTTCAAGAGAGCCTTGATGAGTTCTATCAGGAATATAAAACAGCGAATCGTTGCCAAACGTGAGAATGATACTGATTTCTTTTCTACTGTTGCCGGCGGTATTATTAGGTTGTTCTCCAGCAGTTAATTCTTCTTCGTTAATTCCCTCTTCCGATGGTACTCCCGCGTACGGCGACGCGTTCGTCACCGGCTCTATCGGAGACGCCCGCACCCTGATTCCAATTCTTGCTTCGGACAGCGCCTCGGGGGATATTTGCGGTCTGATTTTCAATGGGTTGGTGAGGTATAACCCGCGCCTAGAGTTAGAGGGAGATCTGGCGGAGAATTGGGAAGTCTCTGAAGATCATTTAACGATTACGTTTCACTTAAGGAAAAATGTCCGATGGCACGACGGAGTCCCTTTCACGGCCAAAGACGTAGAGTTTACTTACCAACAATTAATCGCCCCAGCCGTTAAAACTCCTTACAGCGGAGATTTTGAGAGAGTTGAATTACTCCAAGTCGTGGATGATTTTACAATCCGAGTGAAATACAAAGAACCCTTTGTGCCGGGGCTTGCCAGTTGGGGGATGGGGATTCTTCCCCGGCATCTGTTGGAAGGGAAAGATCTCAACTCCACAGAATTCTCTCGACATCCTGTGGGTACCGGGTCGTATCGTTTTGTCCGTTGGAAGACCGGAGAATTGATTGAATTAGAGGCCAATCCGGATTACTACGAGGGGAAACCTTACATCAACCGCTATCTCTACCGGATTATTCCAGATCAGGCGACGATGTTTCTCGAACTTCAAGGGTTAGGAATTGATTCCACTGGATTAACTCCCTTGCAGTTCAACCGTCAGACCGAAACTAGTTTTTTGAAAAGGCAATTCCAGAAATTTCGATATCCCAGTTTTGGATACACCTATCTCGGTTTCAACTTAAACGACAAACGGTTTTCGGATCTCCGCGTTCGCCGAGCCATCACCGCGGCGATTGACCGTCAAGAAATCATTCAGGGTATTTTATTAGGATTGGGAACTGAATTAACCGGCCCCTTTCCAACGGAGTCGTGGGCTTATAATCACTCTGTACAACCCATTGTTTATGATCCTGCTTTGGCAAAGTGGTTATTGGCTGAAGCAGGATGGGAGGATCATGACCGAGACGGCTGGCTTGATAAAGAGGGGATAAAGTTTGAGTTTACTATTATCACCAACCAGGGAAATGACCAGCGGAAGATGGCGGCGGAGATCATTCAAAAGCGCCTCGCTGAAATTGGGATTTCGGTAAAAGTTCAAGTGATTGAATGGAGTTCCTTTATTAGCGAGTTCATTGACAAACGTCGGTTTGAAGCAGTGTTATTGGGATGGTCGCTTTCGCGCGATCCCGATCTTTACGATATCTGGCATTCCTCGAAGACAAAAGAGGGAGAGTTTAATTTTTTGGGATATGCGAATTCAGAAGTGGATGAACTGCTCATTGAAGGGCGGCGGACATTTGATCAGAAAGAACGGCAAAGAATTTACCATCGGCTCCACGAACTCATCGCAAAGGACGCCCCGGTTATTTTTCTTTACGTACCAGATGCCCTCCCGGTGGTGCACCGCCGTTTTCATGGAGTAGAAGTGGCTCCTATCGGCATTGGGTATAATTTCATTGAGTGGTACGTTCCTCAAGGAGAACAACGGTACACTCGATGAAAGTTTTATTTTTAACTCCTTATCCATTAAGGAAGGGACCGAATGTTCGGTTCCGATTGGAATGTTATCTCTCTTATCTAGAAGAAGCAGGGATTCGGTATAAAATCCGTCCGTTCGCCTCCGACCGTTTTTATCAGATCCTTTATAAAAGAGGGTATTTCTTTAGGAAGTTCTCTTTTACTTTATGGGGATATTTCACTCGTCTATTTCATTTTTTTGAGTCCCTGAATTATGATGTTATTTGTGTCCTGAGGGAGGTTTCGCCCTTTGGCCCTGCGGTTTTTCCCTATCTGTGGGAACTTTTTGGGAAAAGAGTGATTTATGATTTTGACGACGCAATTTATCTCAAGAATATGAGTCAAGTCAACCGGATGGTTGCGTTTTTAAAATGTTCCGCAAACACCAATGTCTTTATTCAGTTAAGTCAACGGGTGATTACTGGAAATAATCACTTGGCAGAATACGCTCGCCGTTACAACTCCAACACCGTCATGATCCCGACCCCTATTGACACGGCCCATTTTACCCCTGCTCAAAATACGAAGAAGCAAAAAGTATGCATCGGCTGGAGCGGCAGTTGGACGACCCTGCCGCATTTTTATCTAGTAAAAGAAGAGTTGAGAGAACTTACCCGACGATACCTTTCTGTTTGCGTCAGAGTTTTTGGAACTCAGGTCGTGAATATTCCTGGAGTTCCATTGGAAGCTTTGGATTGGAGTCTGGAATCAGAGTTGGAACAATTGCGCAGTTTTGATATCGGAATCATGCCTCTGCCTGACGATGAATGGAGCCGCGGGAAATGCGGATTTAAACTCCTGATGTATATGGCTCTTGGAATTCCAACGGTCTCCTCGCCGATAGGAGTCAATACCGAGATTATCCGGGATGGAGAAAATGGATTTCTGGCTTCCAGCAGGGAGGAATGGATTGGGAAACTTTCCTTGCTGATCGCAGATCCATTATTACGTCAAAGAATTGCCGCCGCTGGGAGGAAAACTGTCGAGGAGAAATACTCAGTGGCGAAATGGGGGCCGGAGTTTGTGAAAGTGATCAAATATCAATAAAACGTAGAGGGGTAAAAGCAGTTGATTCATTATCTGGCACGTCGTTTATTAGGGTTAATTCCGCTTCTGGTCGGTATCACGCTGATAACTTTTTTCGTGATTCATCTTGCCCCCGGTAAGCCGACCGATATTCTCACTGACCTTAACCCCAAAATTTCACTGCAAGTCCGGGAACGATTAGCAAAAGTCTATGGACTTGACCAGCCTCTTCATCGGCAATACCTGCAGTGGATCTTGCGAATGGTGCGGCTTGATTTCGGCCGCTCGTTCATGGACGATCGTTCCGTCTGGGATAAAATCGCCGAGCGGATTCCGGTAACCCTTTGGATCAATCTTTTGGCAATGGTATCGCTTTTCTTGATTGCGGTTCCGCTGGGGGTTTGGGGGGCGATACGAGCGGGAACGTTTTTGGATCACGTAACGACTCTCCTGATTTTTATCGGTTTTGCCGCTCCCACTTTCTGGTTAGCGCTTCTGTTGATGCAGTTTTTTGGAATCCAATTAAGGTGGTTGCCGCTTTCAGGACTGGTATCGCTGGATTATGACCGAATGACTCCATTAGAGAAAGGAACGGATCTTATCCGTCACTTAATCCTCCCTGTTTTTGTCTCGGCATTCGGAGGGCTTGCCGGTGTCTCCCGGTATATGAGGGCCAGCCTCTCGGAAGTTCTGGGCCAGGACTACATTCGGACAGCCCGCGCCAAAGGATTAAGTGAGCATCAAGTTTTATACAAGCACGCCCTGCGTAACGCCCTATTGCCGATTGTGACGATTCTGGGATTGTCTGTTCCCGGTTTGCTGGGAGGAAGTGTTATTTTTGAGACGATTTTTGCCATTCCGGGGCTGGGTCGGCTTTTCTACGACAGCGCCATGGCGCGGGATTATCCGGTAGTGATGGGAATTCTCACGATTGGAGCGGTGTTAACGTTACTGGGGAATTTATTGGCAGACCTCGGCTACGCCTGGGTGGATCCGAGGATTCGGATCAGCGGAGAAAAATAATGAAGCGTCTGAATAACTCACCTTACGCAGTGCTGTCATTCTGAACGAACCGTAGTGAAGTGCCCGCCTCAGGCGAAAAGAACCCCATGAAGGTGGGACACAGGGGAACTGCTGCGTAACATGAGTTACTAGATTTTATTTGACATTGGTTAGTTTTTATTATTTAATGTTGGCATTATTCGTGCTAAGTTTGAAGTGAACCGACCGGGGGGGAGAACCCGGTTTTTTTATAACTTCTCATTACAAATTTTATGAAATCACGATTATCTTACTGCCTGCATGGGTACATGATGGCTTATCTTTTACTGAATCCATATTTCATATCCAATGAGGCCAATTTCTATTTAAGTACTCCATCCATTCTCAAAGATACCAGCGAAATTGATGTATCGCTCAACGAGTGGGGACTTCCAGATCCACAAAAAGTGGTCGAAATCATGCGATTGGCGGTTGGTGATGATGAACCGTTAGCAACGCAGGCACTGGCTACACTTTTTGAGATTTTTCCTGGTCCCAATTCTAAAAACCCTGTTTGGCTAGTCACTTTGTCTGTTGGGAAGCGGGATAGAGAAGAACTCATTAAACGAGCTCGTCAGCATGGTATGAGTTTGTACATCCTAAAACCACATATGGGACCTCTGGCTCTTTCCAGAGAATATTTCATCGCCATTGTGCGAAAACTTAAGCCGAGAATTATTCGCAGTTTCGTAGATGAGATATATGGTGAAGAATTTTGGGATTCGCTAACGACTCCCGATCTTGAATTAATTAATCAGATGGCTCGTGGAACTGGAAATCTCCATCTAGAAATTCGAGAACGCCTGCGTTCAGAGGTAAAGATAGGGTACCTGGCTGGGCAAAATATTCCATTAAGATTGGCGGTCGCAGAAAATGTAGTTGCGAAGGTTTTATTTGGATGGTTTCGTTTGGAGAGGTTTAAGAATGTTGCTCAACCAACAGAAGACTCCTTAGAACCTCATCTTAAAAAATATGTAGAGAGTCATCCCAATGTAATAGCTCAATTTTTATTGGGGCAGCTCCTACGGCAGGCAAAGCAGATGGATAAGGCGTTAAGGTTTGTCAGAGAAGATCAATTTCGCGGTTGTGGAAACGGAAAACGGACAGTCCCTAATTTTCAACTAGGCAAAGATTTAAGAGTAGGTATTAAAACAACTGTAGGCATCATAGGATCAGGGGCAATTATAAAAGACTTGGCAAGATTGGTTAAAGGATTCGAAGTGGCAGATATCTACTATACAGGAGAGAGGTTAACAGAAAGAGAAGAAAAAGAACTTTCTCTTCAGTATGTGGGGACAATGGATGAATTTATCGAGAGGAGTGATTTCGTAGTCAAGTGTCCTAGTGCTGGAAATAGTGAAATAGCAAAGACTCTCATTGAAAAAGAGAATGAAAATCGAGAGTATGATTGGTTAGTGGATACGAGTAAGCTTGTTTCTGTAGCCAATTATAGTAGTAAAGAATTGGGAGTGGTAGTGGATGATTTAATGAATAGCTCTTTAGCGAATGAGACGATTGGGATATTCGGTTTGGGAGCGATCGGAAAACTTCTTGCCGAACGACTTAGGGTATTGACTCTCAATCTAGTAGCCACTGTTTATAAGAACCCCCATGAAGATTTGAGGGAAAAGTTGGGTATTCGATTCGTAGAGGAAGCAGAAATCTTTCACCGAGCAAAGATTGTTGTTTTTGTAATACCCGAGAATACAGACTCTCAAGGGAAATTGAGTGCTGAGTTATTGGAGGGTGAAAGAGTCATCAC
>JAHFFC010000040.1 GCA_023248175.1 Candidatus Omnitrophota bacterium
CTTTTTCTTTTTGCTTCATATCTTTGTAGATCGCATCCAAGTCATAATTGAATTTAGCAGCGTGTTCGTCTCGAATCCTTCGAATTTCTTCAACGATTTTGTCTTTATATTCCATGGCTTATCCTCCCATCAGTTCTTCTGGAGTACAAATTGTCGGGCACTCATATCCAAACTCACGACAAATTTGTGCTATCTTCGTTTGCATTTGTGCATTGGCAATATGAGCGCAATTCCACGTTACTAAGTAGTCAATACCATGACCTGTAGCAATCGCAATATGCAACGCATCTTCAACCGAATTTTCTGGAATTGGACCTTTCTCAATAAAAGTCCGGGCTAACTCTAATGTATCTTCTTTTAATTCTAGTATTGGGAAATTTTTAATGGCATCTAATCGTTTCTGCGCTGATACCTTGTCACCGCCGCTCGCCTCCCGTACGACGAGCTCTGAGATATATACTTTAAACACTGGGAGACGCGATGTCCACCATTCCTGAGTAATCTGCTGATGGCCGGCAGTCACTAAGTCTCTGCTAGGATTTGAAATAAGATAACTTATAACGCTTGTCTCTATATAAACGGTTGATTGCATTTCGCCCTCTGCCGTTAATTTTTATACGGCATTCCCCATACTTTAATAAATCCCTCGGCAATCCGACGATCAAACTGATCTCCTTTTTCATATGTAGCCAGTGATTTTTGATACCGGGAATAATGGGAACTCCTCCCAACACAAGTTGCAAAACCAGGATAGAGCCGCATTCTCACAACACCCGATACTCGGTATTGAGTTTTTTCTACGAATCCATCCAACGCCTCTCTGAGTGGCGTAAACCACTGACCGTTATAGACGATCTGGGCATATTTGGGAGCTAGTGATTCCTTAAATTGGAATAATTCTCGATCCAGAGTCAGAGCCTCCAGTTCCCTGTGCGCCTGTAGCAAAATCGTCCCAGCAGGGGCTTCGTATATCTCCCGTGACTTAATTCCCACTAAACGATTCTCGATAGAGTCTACTCTTCCAATCCCATATTGCGATCCTAACTCGTTCAGTCTCTGGATCAACCGAATTGGTTCCATTTTGGTTCCATTCAAACCATATGGAATTCCTCTCTGAAATGCGATTTCTATATCCATCGCCTTCCGAGGAGCTTTCAATGGGTTCTGAGTCCATTGATAGGCATCTTCTGGAGGCGCCATGTCCGGATCTTCCAAAACGCCACATTCAATGCTCACCCCCCATAGATTCTCATCAATACTGTAGGGATTCTTTTTCTTCACCGGAACCGGTATTCCCCTGACTTGGGCATATTCAATCTCTTGTTCTCGTGTAGTTAGATCCCATTCTCTTAGAGGAGCAATGATTTTAAGGTTCGGTGCCAGAGTCAGCACCGCCATATCAAACCGAACCTGATCGTTTCCTTTGCCGGTACAGCCATGCGCCACCGCCGCTGCTTTTTCTTTTCGCGCGATCTCAATTAATTTTTTGGCGATCAGCGGCCGGCTTAACGCCGTGGCCAGCAGATATTTCCCTTCGTAGACGGCATGCGCCTGCAGTGCCGGCCATAGATACTCTTCCACAAATTCTCTCTTGGCATCAATACAGTAAGTTTTGGCCGCGCCAATTTTACCCGCTTTCGCGGCAAGCGGTTTTAATTCCCTGCCCTGTCCCACATCCACTAAAACCGCGATGACGTCAAACCCTTTTTCTTCCTTGAGCCAGTGGATTGCCACCGAAGTGTCCAAACCGCCGGAATAGGCCAGAATTACTTTTTCACGTGCCATAGAAACCTATCCATCCTTTCAGCGTTCAGCGGACGCTGACCGCTGACCGCTGTACGCTATTTTCAAGCCACAGGGACAAAATCGCCTTGTGCAGGTGCAATTTATTTTCAGTCTGATCAAAAACAACGGAATGTCCTCCGTCCAAAACCTCATCGGCAATCTCCTCTCCCCGGTGAGCTGGCAAACAATGCATCACCACGTGTTTTGGCTTTGCCAAAGCAGTCAGCTGGGGATTCACTTGAAACTCTCTGAATATCTTCCTTCTTTTTTTTGCCTCTTTCTCTTGCCCCATGCTGGTCCAGACATCAGTATAAACCACATCCGCCCCTTCAACTGCTTTCCTGGGATCATGACCTGCGTTGATTTTTGATGAACGAGACATTGCCCAGCGCAAAACCTCTTGGTCAGCTTCATATCCCTTTGGAGTCGCGATCTTTAAAGAAACCCCCATCAAAGCGCAAATCTGAATCAACGAATGCAGAACGTTGTTTCCATCTCCGACATAGGAAACCACCAAAGAATCGAGTGAAGAAAATCGTTCTTTGATCGTGAACAAATCGCTCAATGCCTGGCAGGGATGATAAGAGTTGCTGAGTCCATTGATCACAGGAATAGAAGAATGCTTCGCTAAATTTTCTACATCTTCATGGGCATATGTCCTGGCTACAATCCCGTCCAGATACCTCGACAAAGTTCTTGCCAAATCCCGAAGGTCCTCTCGAATTCCCAGGCGGATATCTTCCGCTCCCAGATAAACCGCGTTTCCTCCCAGCTGAAACATACCAACCTCAAAAGAGAGTCGTGTCCTCGTTGACGGTTTTTGAAAGACAAGACCAATTGTTTTTCCCGAGAGAACCTGTAGATATTGTTTCGGTTCCTTTTTGATCTTGCCCGCCAGTTCAAGAATAGACTCAATCCCTGAGCGATCCAAGTTATTTAAACTGAGCAGGTCTTTTGTCTTCATGTGGTCGCCAACACCCCTTCTAAAATTTCCAACCCCTGATCCATTTCGGCTGGAGTCACCGTCAAAGCAGGCATCAGTCTAAGCACTTTTTCCTGCGTGCAGTTAATCAACAGTCTTCGCTTTAAACATTCAACAACAATCTCTTTTCCCGACTGAACTAATTCCACTCCGATCATTAATCCTTTCCCTCTGATTTCCTGAATCACTAAATATTTCTTAGCCATCTGCTCTAAACGCTTCCTCAAATAATTGCCCATCCGCGCCGCCCGTTGGGTCAATTTCCCTTTTTGAATCGCCTCAAAAACAGCCAGCCCCGCCCGGGTGACTAACGGTCCCCCACCAAAAGTGGTCGCGTGGGTTCCAGGGACCAGTACGTTATTCAACCTTTTATCCACCACCATAGCTCCGATTGGAACTCCTCCTCCGAGCGATTTTGCCAGCGTCATCACATCCGGCTGAATTCCATAGTGCTGGTAACAAAACATTTTCCCGGTTCGTCCCATTCCGGTCTGAACCTCATCGAGAACCAGCAGAAGCCGACGCTCGTTGCATAATTTCCGCAAGCCTTTCATAAACTCCGACGTTGCTACATGGATCCCCCCTTCTCCTTGAATGGGCTCCACTAAAATCGCGGCTGTCTTTGCCGTAATCGTTCCACAGACCGCTTCCAAATCGTTGAAGGGAACATGGGAAAACCCCTGGACAAGCGGAGCAAACCCTTCGTGATGTTTATCCTGGCCGGTCGCGGTGACAGCGGCCAAAGTTCTCCCGTGAAAAGAATTCTTCATGGCGATGATTTCATATCTCTCTTCCGCACTTCCCCATCGTCTTACCAATTTGATCGCGCTTTCAATCGCCTCGGCACCGCTATTGCAAAAATAAACCAGTCCTCCAAAAGAAGCTTTGGAAATTTTCTCCGCCAAAGTCGCTTGCCAGGGATGATCATAATTGTTGGAAACATGCAGCAGTTTTCCCGCTTGATCCCGGATCGCGCTCACCACTTTAGGATGACAGTGCCCTAAACCATTGACCCCCCAGCCGGGGAAAAAATCAAGATACTTGTTCCCGTCGGCGTCCCAGAGCCAGGAACCCTTTCCCCGGACAAACGCGATGCCGGTCTTCGAGTAATTCGGCAGAACATACTTCTCATACTGCTGGCGAATTTGTTTACTTGTCATCTGATCAACCCTTCAGGGTTCATTCTTTTACCCCTATCTCCTATCTCCTAACTCCTATCTCCTCTCTTTAACAATTTCCGTTCCGATTCCCTTGTCGGTAAAGATTTCCAGTAGCAGCGCGTGCGGAACCTTGACGCTAATGATGTGGGTCTTCCTTACCCCTTTATCCAGCGCTTCCAGACACGCGTTGACTTTCGGGATCATCCCTTCGCCGATGACTCCCGATTGAACCAACTGCTTCACCTGATCCGTCTCCAGTGTAGGGATCAAACTATCGGTGTCCTCTTCGTCTCTAAGAATCCCCGCCACCGAAGTCATGAGAACCAACTTGTGGCATTCGAGTCGTGCCGCAATCCAACTGGAAACTTGATCGCCGTTGACATTGTAAAGATGATTGTCGCTTCCAATTCCGATGGGGGAAATCACTGGAATTCGTCCTGCCTCCAAAACCTTTAGAATTGGAGCGGGACGAATTAACGTAATCTCACCGACATAACCAACATCTTCGCGCGCGATCATTTTTCTCACTCGCACTAAATCCGCTTTTCTGCCGTGCAGTCCCTCTGCTTTCCCTCCTAATTGCTCGATCTGATTGACCAGCCCCCTGTTGACTTCCGCAAGGCTGGAGTCAACGATATGAATCGTCTCTTCATCCGTGACCCGAATCCCTTCCACAAAATGAGGAGTCTTTCCCCGCTCTTTCATTCTGGCGCTGATCAGAGGACCTCCACCGTGAACAATAATCGGCTTCATCCCGACATAACTCATGAAGACGATATCTTCGATGACCCCTTTGGTCAGTTTTTCATCCCCCATCGCGCTCCCGCCGAATTTGATCACGCTAATCTTCCCGCGGAATTCTTTAATATAGGGAAGAGCCTCAATCAGAATGTCTGCTTTTTTGATGAACTCGTCCATTTTTTTAAACGTATAGCGTTCAGCGTAGAGCGTTCAGCGTTCAGTTTTTCTATACGCTGTCCGCTGAACGCTATGTTGTATACCCCGCATTAATTTTCACATACTCTGCTGAAAGATCCGTCGTCCAAACCCGAGCGATGGACCTCCCTTCTCCCAGGTCTACCCCGATTTGAATCTCCGGGTTGCGCAGGATTTGCTTTAATTCCTCACGACTATGCTCCACCGGTTCCCCTTTTAGAAATACAAGAATAGTTCCAATCGTTATCTCAACCCGGTTCATTCGCACACCGACTCCGCTGGATCCAATGCAGGCGGCGATCCTTCCCCAATTGGGATCCGCGCCGTGCAGCATCGTCTTTACCAGCAGAGAATTCGCGATTCGATGAGCCACTTCTTTGGCATCTCCTCTATTTTTGGCGCTGGTGACATTGATCTCGACAAACTTTGTCGCCCCTTCTCCATCCCGCACCATCATCTTTGCCAACTCTTCCATTACCTGCCCTAATCCGGCCGCGAATTTTTGATAAGCGGCGCTTCCGGATTGAATGGCCGGATTTCCGGCTTTCCCGTTGGCCATAACCAGAACCATGTCGTTAGTGCTCATTTCTCCGTCAATCGTGATCGCGTTGAAAGTCGTCTCCGTTACTTGGCTGAGAGCTCTCTGCAGAGCCGGCCTGGCTATTTTCGCATCGGTTGTGATGAAGCAGAGCATCGTTGCCATTTCGGGGGCAATCATGCCGGCCCCCTTGGCAATTCCCCCTAAAGAAATTTCCTGGCCTCCAACCGAGAACTGAATCGCCGTTTCCTTTACTATATGATCGGTAGTTAAAATAGCCTCGGCCGCCGAACGGCTCCCTTGAGAGCTCAAATTTCTGACGATGGCCTCAATCCCTTGAGTCACTGTTTTCATAGGGAGCGGCCGCCCAATGACACCGGTGGAGGCAACCAACACTTCCCGCGGTTGAATCCCCAATAAACCGGCACACTCAGACGCCATCTGACGAGCATCCGCAAACCCCTTCTTTCCTGTGGCGCAATTGGCGTTGCCGCTATTGGCGATAATCGCTCTGGCCGCGTCGGATCGAATATGTTCTTTGGTAACAAGGACCGGCGCCGCCTGAAGCTGGTTTCGTGTAAAAACAGCGGCGGCAACCGCCGGAACTTCTGAATAAATCAGCGCCAAATCTTTCCTTTTTTTCTTGATGCCGCAGGCAATCCCCGCCGCCTGAAATCCTTTGGCGGCCGTGACCCCCGTTTTCTTCCTGAACGCTGAACGCTGAACGCTGTCCGCTGTATCTTTCATGGCAACAGCCCTAACTTTTCGTCCCATCCGTGCATACAATTCAAATTTTGAACCGCCTGACCCGCCGCCCCTTTCACTAAGTTATCAATCGCCGAAATGACAATCGCCACCTTCCGCTCCGCGTCAATGGTAATGCCGATATCACAGAAATTAGTTCTAACAACGTGAGCTAATTCCGGCCAGCTCCCTGCCGGATGAATTCTGACAAAAGGGTCATTCTGATAGAACAACTGATAGAGAGCAATCGCCTCATTCGTTTCCATTCTTTCTTTCAACCCTACATAGCAGGTGGTTAAAATTCCACGATCTGTCGGCAATAGATAAGGAGTAAAAATAACATCCACCTCTTCCTGAGCCAACTCGCTCAGTTCCTGTTCTATTTCCGGCGAATGCTGATGGGCATTGACCTTGTAGGCCTTTAAATTCCCGTGGATTTCCGGAAAGTGAAGAAACGAAGAAGGTTTTTTCCCGGCCCCTGTCGCCCCTGATTTAGCGTCAATGATGACCGAATGAGTCGTGGCTAATTTTTTATTAAACAGCGGCGCCAGCGCCAGAATTGCCCCGGTGGGGTAACAACCGGGGTTCGCCACTAACTCAACTCCCTCAATTTTAGCGTGGTTCAGCTCGGTCAAACCATAGACCGCCTTCTCCAGATAATCGGGATGGTTGTGAGGAGCGTGGTACCATTTCTCATAGAGAGACGGATCTTTCAGCCGGAAATCCGCCGAAAGATCAATGACCTTCTTTCCCGCTTCTACGATGGCCACCGCGATATCCTGAGAAACGGTATGAGGCAACGCCAGAAAAACCACATCTACCAGCGGAAGAATCCTTTCCACATCTAAAGTGAAGCAGTCCAGAGAGAGTCTCCCAGCGAGCCGGGGTAATAGTTTACCGATCGGTTCTTCTTTCTCCAGGTTCGCTGAAGCCGTAACCGCGGTGATCTTCACCTGGGGATGAGCCAGAAGAATCTCTATGAGTTCTTCCCCGACGTATCCTGTTGCCCCCAGAATTCCAACTCTGACCAGCATAATGTTTACTCCTCGATATTTAAACGCAACTCAATGAAGTCTCCCCGCAGCATCATGCCTGAGGCTCCGCCTGAGGCGGATCTGCCTCTGGCAGAAGATCAGCCTTCG
>JAHFFC010000041.1 GCA_023248175.1 Candidatus Omnitrophota bacterium
TACGTTGCCGGGATTGGGAAAGTTACCTCGGTGGACTTACAGAGGGTTCTCCAAAACTATTTCAGAGAGGACCGGATGACTCTTGTCGGCTTAATTCCTTCATACAGTCAAAAACCGGTAAGCCAAGAGGCCCAAAAGGGAAAGCAATCACTTCCACTATATACCGAAGGGATGAAGAAATGCCAGCTGGCGAACGGTATTACCGTGCTTTTAAAACAGGATAAAAGAATTCCGTTGGTTTCTGTCATTGCCGCCTTCAAAGGAGGTTTGGTATCGGAAAAACCGGAACAAGCGGGAATTTCCAATTTCGCCGCTCAACTTCTCGTTAAAGGGACGACAAAGAGAAACACTGAAGAAATCGCGCAATGGGTTGAAGAACGTGGCGGCACCTTAAGTCCTTTCAGTGGTAATAATGGTTTTGGATTCACCCTGCAGTTGATGAAGGAGGACATCTCTGAAGGATTAATGCTGGCCTCGGAAATGATCGAACAACCTTCGTTTCCGGAAAAGGAAATCGAGAGGATTCGTTCTCTGATTCAAGCAGGAATCAAGAGTCAAGAAGAGGATGCGTTTCAGCAGGCTGGCAAACTACTGAAACAGGCATTGTTCCAATCGCATCCTTTTCGTTTTACGACGTTCGGAATTCCTAAAACTGTCGAAAAAATATCTCGAAATGACTTATTAGATTACTATCAAAGTTTTTGCCTTCCGCAAAATTTAACGTTTTGTTTGGTAGGAGATATTGATGAAAAACAAATCGCTCATACAATTCGTTCCCACTTTGAGCCTTGGAAGGGGAGAAAGGAGAAATTAGTCTTTCCGCAGTTTTCAGAGCCTGCCATCGAGAAAGCAAAAAAGGTGAGCCATCCTAGTGAAAAAGATCAGGCGATGGTTTTAATGGGATTCCATACGGTGAGCTTTTTTTCAGAAGAACGGTATCGGTTTGATCTTCTGACAAGTATTCTCTCTGGCGGGAGCGGAACTCTCTACGATGCGATCCGTCAAAAAGAGGGACTGGCATACAGCGTGGGGGCTTATGGAATTTTTGGGCTGGATGCCGGTTATTATGTTTTTTATGCTGCCACGGCCCCAGGGGAAACGGACCGGGTTCAAACCTTGCTGCTCCAGGAGATCACCGCTCTTAGAGAACATCCAATGGATGAAGCAACCCTGCAACGAGCTAAACAGGAGCTGATCGGAAACAACCGGATTGAACTGCAGAGTATCTCTTCCCTTGCTTTCAAAACGGCCCTCGATGAGTGTTACGGATTGGGCTATCAAACCATTGATCAGTATGAGCAGAAGATTCTGCAGATCAGTCCTGAGGATCTTCAAAAAACGGCTCAGACCTATTTTGACCTGCAGAAATCAGTGACGGTCGTTGTCTCCAAAGGGAAGGAACCTTACCCTGACAGAAGATAATGAAATTTTTCAGTCGTGACAAGAATAAAGTGGCGTTGGTGCTGGGAGGAGGATCTGCCAGAGGGCTTGCTCATTTAGGAATCCTAAAAATCTTAGAGAGGGAAAAAATTCCGTGTGACATGGTGGTAGGAACCAGCATTGGAGCATTAATAGGAGCCATTTACGGATTAGGAATCCCAATTGAGCGGACTGAGAAGAGAGCGTTAAAGACTCACTGGAAGGACCTTGTTAAGTTAAGTATCTCAAAATTTGGGTTAAGTGACGGCAGCGGCCTTGAGAAAATTATCAATGAAGAAATTGAGCATAAGAATTTTGAAGATCTCAAAATACCGCTTGCCATCGTCACAACTGATATAGAAAAAGGGGAGGAGGTTGTTTTTACTTCCGGACCTCTCAGTAAAATCATTTTAGCGAGTTGTTCTCTGCCCGGTATTTTCGCACCGGTTCGCATTGGAGATAAACAATTACTGGACGGCGGGATCAAACACACCGTTCCGGTAGCGGTAGCCAAGAAACTGGGTGCCACTTTTACGATTGCCTGTGATGTCGGTTTTTGTGTCCGTAATGGCGAGATCCATAACATTTTTCAGATTCTGGTCCAGGCGTTTCAAATTAAAGGCCAGGAACTGAATTATTACCAAAGCATGAACGCCGACGTGGTCATCCGTCCTGAACTCGGCGATATTGACCAGGCATCCTTCTCGAGAGCCGCTGAGGCAATTGATGCGGGCACTCGCGCAGCAGAAACAGCTTTGCCTGAGTTAAAAAGAAAATTAATGCTTCACTCGATTCTCAAATGAAAAAAATAGTTTCCTTTGTTATTCGAATTGGGATTAGCGCAGGAGTGATCTTTTTTTTGTTCCACACACTTCGCCAGGAGTGGAAAACGGCATTTTCCGCCATCATCAACATCCCTCGAGCGGCATTAATTCATGCCGCCGCCCTTTATTTTTTGACGCTTATTTTTATGAGTCTCCGTCTCTACTATCTTTTTCAGGGGCAAAAGATTTATCTGCGCAAACGAGAATGTCTTCGGCTGACTTTAATTGGTGGATTTTTTAATAATTTTCTCCCAACCGGAGCCGGCGGCGATGTGATGAAGGTATACCTTGCCGTGAAAAAAACTCAACAAAAAGCAGGATCGATTATTTCGGTTCTGATGGACAGGGCCATTGGCTTGGTAATGTTGATTTTCCTGGCATCACTCTCCGGTATTGTCATTGCAGGAGGTCCTATTCATGTTCCAGACCCCGTATTAAAACTGAGCCATTTTCTTTTGTTTGTGAGCGTAGGCAGCATTGCATTATTCTCAATTCCCTCTCTGTATTCTGGGTTTTCAAAACTCGTGATGGCTATTCCAATTCAGAGGTTTAAACCCTACATTGTTAAAATATTGAATGCGATTAATCAGTATGGACAACACAAGCAGATCCTTTTTAAGGCACTGCTTATCTCTTTTTTAACCCAGCTGGTTTTTGCCTACGTCATTCATATTCTTTCGAGAGGACTGGGGATTGTGCTTCCTGTTTTTCACTTGATTCTTGTGCTCCCTCTAATACACATTGTTAGCATGATTCCTTCCATCAATGGGTTAGGAGTCAGAGAAGGGGCATTGGTGTATCTTTTAGGACAAACGATGGGAACTGAAAAAGCGCTGGCACTGGCTCTTCTCTCCACGGCGATTCTGATTTTTTGGAGTCTCTTTGTGGGGGGGATTCTTTACATTCTCTTTCTTCTAAATGGAGGTCAAAATGATTTCAAAGGAATTGCTCGAAATTTTAGCGTGTCCAATTTGTAAAGAATCTGTGGCATTGGATTTGGATGGAGAGCGCCTGATTTGTCACCATTGTGGAAAGGCGTATCCTATTCGCAATGAAATACCGGTAATGCTGGTGGAAGAAGCGGAGGATATTAAGCTTTCATGAAAATTCTTGTTGTACATGGCCCGAATCTGAATTTGCTCGGGAAGAGAGAACCCGATGTTTATGGGCGGGTGACGATTGAACAGATCAATAGTGAGCTGGAGAAAATAGCCAGAGAGAAAAAGGTCTCTGTTGAATTCTTTCAATCAAACCACGAAGGGGAGATTGTGGACAAGATCGGGCAGATGAAAAGAAAATATCAGGCGCTGGTCATCAATCCAGCCGCCTACACGCATACCAGCGTTGCTATACGTGACGCTATTTCAGCGGTGGGGATTCCTGCCGTTGAGGTCCATTTGTCAAATATTTATGCCAGGGAAGATTTCCGTCACCACTCTTTGATTGCTCCTGTGGCAAAAGGGCAGATCTCTGGTTTTGGCATTCAGAGTTACAAATTGGGGTTACTAGCAGCGATTGAAGCCGCAAGAGAAAGGGAAACGGGATGATCGGAATCAATGACCTAAAATCAGGCATGGTGATTCGGCTGGAGGGAAAGCTTTTTTCGGTGCTCGACTGTGATCATGTCAAGCCCGGAAAAGGGGCCGCGTTTGTCCGCTCACGACTGAAGAACTTGGATAACGGCGCCGTGATTGACAGGACTTTTCGCGCGAGCGATAAACTGGAGGAGGTTTTCATTGACGAAAAAACCCTTCAATTCATGTATGCTTCCGATGATACGCTTCATTTGATGGATACTGAAAGCTATGAACAGCAAACGATTCCTAAACAGGCGGTGGGGGAAACGGTTCGCTTTCTGAAAGAGAACATGGAAGTAACGGCCATGTATCATGAGCACCGTCTGATTACGGTGACGATGCCGATTACCGTTGATCTTGTTGTCATTCAATCCGATCCAGGCCTCAAGGGGGATACCTCAAAGTCAGGAACCAAACCGGCAACATTGGAAACGGGAGCGGTGGTTGGAGTCCCTCTCTTTGTCCAGCCCGGCGACAAAATCAAAATTGATACACGAACAGGCAATTACATTGAGAGGGTTTCATGAGTCTTAAAGAGATCAAAGACTTAATCCAAGTCATGAATGAACATGAACTGGTGGAGCTTGAAATAGAGCGTGAGGGGTTTAAGGTACGGTTGGTCAAGAAAGGGCATGGGAAAATTGTCCAGCAGATGGCGGAAACTTCTCAGAGCATTCTCTCCTCTGAGACGATTGCTGGTAATGTTCAGAAGGGAACTGAAACCCCCCTGCCGGCCAATGCGATCACTATCAAGGCGCCGATGGTGGGGACGTTTTACATCACTCCTTCTCCTGATGCCTCTCCCCTTGTGGAGGAGGGAAGCGCTATTGAAGAAGGGCAAGTGATCTGTATTATTGAAGCGATGAAACTGATGAACGAGATTAAATCGGAGGTTAAAGGGAAGGTTTTGAAAATATTCGTCCAAGGCGGACAACCGATTGAATTCGGCCAGCCGCTCTTTCTGATAGAGAAAGAGACTTAAATCACAAAGGCACAGAGATTGAGAAATCACAAATCACAAATTCCAAGATTCTCTGTGTCCCCGTGTCTCTGTGGTTAGTATCAACTGTCATTTGATCAATATGTTCTCAAAAATTCTTATTGCCAACCGCGGTGAGATCGCAGTCAGAATTATTCGCGCGTGCAAGGAATTAGGGATCAGAACCGTGGCTGTCTATTCGGAAGCTGATGCCAATGCCCTTCATGTTCGTTTTGCGGACGAATCCGTCTGCATAGGACCCCCTCCGAGTTCCGAGAGCTATTTGAACATTCCCGGCATCATCAGTGCCGCGGAGATTAGCGATGTTGAAGCGATCCATGCCGGCTATGGTTTCTTGGCGGAAAACCCCCATTTTGCGGAGATCTGCCAATCCTGTCAGATCAAATTCATTGGCCCAAGTCCTGAATCTATCCGATTAATGGGGGACAAGATGGCGGCAAAAACATTGATGAAAAAAGTGGGAATTCCGGTCATTCCAGGGAGTGACGCAATCGTGAAAACAAAAGAGGAAGCCCTTAAGATCGCCAAAAAGATAAAGTATCCGATCGTCTTAAAAGCGGTTGCGGGGGGGGGTGGTAAGGGGATGCGTGTCGCCCACAATGATGTTCGCCTTGTCAGCGCTTTTTACACAGTACAGTCAGAGGCGGAAAATGCATTCGACAATCCAGACATTTACATCGAGAAATATTTTGAACGCTCCCGTCACATTGAATTCCAAATCATTGGCGATGAGACTGGACGAATTGTTCATCTGGGAGAACGGGATTGCAGTATTCAAAGGAGACACCAGAAGCTCCTAGAAGAAACCCCGGCTGCAGGGTTAGATCCCAAGCTCAAACGAAAGATGGGCGAAGTGGCTGTGAAAGCCGCAAAAGCGGCCAACTACGTCAATGTTGGAACTCTTGAATTTTTAGTGGATGAGGAAAACCAATTTTATTTCATGGAAATGAATACTCGGATTCAAGTGGAACATCCTGTTACGGAAATGGTAACGGGCATTGATTTAGTTAAGGAACAAATCCGTGTCGCTGCAGGAGAGAAACTCTCCTTTAAACAAGATGACATTAAACCTGCGGGGCATGCGATCGAGTGCCGCATCAATGCTGAGGATCCGGATAATAACTTTATGCCCTGTCCGGGTAAAATAGTCAATTTTTACCAACCAGGTGGTTTTGGAGTTCGGATAGATACGGATATTTATCCGGGATACACGATCCCTTCATTCTACGATTCGATGATTGCTAAGTTGATTGTTCATGGGAAGAACCGCCACGAGGCAATACAAAAGATGCAAAGAGCTCTAGACGAATTTATTCTGGAACCGATCAAGACGACGATTCCCCTTCATAAAAAGATCCTTCAGAACCCGACGTTCCTGAAGGGGAAAGTTTATACGAATTTTGTTGAAGAACTGCTAGGAACCTCTGAAAAGGTCACAGTTTAAAAAAAGGCGATAATCAGGTATAATTGGCACTTATGAAAAGATTTTTAATTGGTATAGGAGTTTTTCTATTGATGGTCATCACCCTGCTAGTGGGGAGCAGTTTTGTCGTGATCTCTCTACAGCTGGTCAGTATTGATGATGTCGTAGGAGTTTTAAACAGTGTTTACGCTTCCAGAGATTTCAGAGTGGTGTTGGGAGTGAGCGGTTTTGTTTTGGCGACTCTCGGTTTTGTCATTTTTCAGTTAGTCACTTTAAAGATGCAGCGAGAGAAAACAATCGCTTTTACGACGCCTGACGGACAGGTGACTGTTTCGCTGGAAGCGATCGAAAATTTTATTCGCCGGATCACGAAGCACCTTCACGGGATTAAAGAAATTAGGCCGGATGTGGTAGCTAATAGAAAGGGTCTTCACGTGTTCGCGAAGGTGACCCTGTTAGAGGAAACAAACATTCCAGAAATATCCGAGGAAATTCAAAGACTCATCCGAAAAAAAATTCAGGATATGCTGGGAATTGAAGAAAACATTCAAACAAGAGTCCATATCGTAAAAATTGTTTCGAAAGAACCAGAGCCAAAGGCACAGGCTGAACGAGAAACATCAGTGGAGCCTGTCATGCCCTACCGGGACTATCCAGAGGAGTAGAGGAACAAAAAATGCTGAAGCGAATTGGTGTCTTAACAGGGGGTGGAGATTGTCCGGGACTGAATGCCGTCATCCGAGCGGTGGTCAGAACGGCTTTAAGAGACGGAACAGCAGTGCTGGGGATTCGGAATGGCTGGAAGGGACTCATTGAAAAGGATGTCATGGATTTAGACCTTCAAGCCGTGACCGGAATTCTCCCTCGCGGCGGCACGATCTTAGGAACCCCCCGCACCAATCCCTATAAAAAGAACGATGATTTGCAAAAACTGAAAGTAAACTATAAGGATTTAGGGCTCAATGCCCTCGTCGCTATTGGAGGGGAAGATACCTTAGGGGTGGCCTGTA
>JAHFFC010000042.1 GCA_023248175.1 Candidatus Omnitrophota bacterium
GTTTCCGTTAATGACCACGCACCAGAGACGGCTCTGAAAATAGTTGGTAGTAGAAAAATAGACTCGGTACAAGTCATCTACAATTTATTTGATCAGAGTTCTAAGCATGAACTCTTCCCCCTGTGCCGTCAGAACAATGTCGGTGTCATTGCTCGTGTTCCCTTCGATGAAGGAAGTCTCACCGGGAAATTGACTCTCCAAACAAAATTCCCACCGGGGGATTGGCGAGAGAAGTATTTTAAAGGTGAACGACTAAAAGAAACAGTAAAACGGGTTGAACAATTAAAAGAATTACTGGCAGAATATCAGGAAACACTTCCTGACGCTGCTCTTCGATTTTGTCTTACAGATCCTGCTGTCAGCACGGTGATTCCAGGCATGCGGAAACCAGAACATCTGGTCGCGAATAGCCAATTATCTTTTCGTCCCGTCTGCAGTGAACTCCTAGAAAGGCTCAAATCCCACGCCTGGCAGAGGAATTTTTACGTCGGGACTCAGTGTCGCAGCACTTGATGACCTGGCAAGAAGAGTTAAAGTTTCTGGGCTTTTATCCTCTTTGAGTTTTTAGAAGTGGTGTCCTATAATGAAGTCTCATGAAGCTGGGGAAGTGTTATCAGAATATTGGGATTACTCTTTTTGTCATCCTTTGGACAGTTGTTTTTCACTACGAATCCGTTCGTTTTTTCTACTTAAATCCTCTCTTTAAACGGGAGCTCCCCAAGGTCAAATTTCTTTTTCCCCCTGCTGGCTGGATTATGTTTTTCCATGTTGACGAAACTTATACGATGGCAGAGGTCTACGGTGTTAAAAACGGCGAACCTCAACTCATTGATCCTCACCGAATTTTCGAGACGAAAGCAATCGGTTATGATAATATTCATCGGAATGTATTAAGCTCTGTTCTCTATCCCCAGAGAAAAGAGGATTTCTGCCGATTTCTAAGAAGAAAATTTCCAGACTATGAAAGTTTCTTGGTCCCAGTGGTTCATTATCCAGCCGTTGTGAAGGAACCGACAAAAAAACTGTATCGGGTAATGTACCAATGCCAATAAACAGAAAATGCCCACCGAAGGCGGGTCCTCTGCCAGAGGCAGATTCGCCTCAGGCGAAGCCTCTGGCGGAGAAAATAGAAAATGGATAATGGAAAAATACTACAGCTCTGGAATCGACTTTTCCTAGGTTATCGTTCTTCGTTGACTTTTTCTCTCTTCCGAATTGCTGTTGCCCTCACCGTTGGTTTCCATGTCATTCCTTCCTTTTTCCAACTCCAGGACAATTATCTTTCAACAGCTTTTAAAGAAGTGAACCTTTCCTTCTTTACGCCGAGTGTCGTCCATTGGGTTCAACAGAGTCCCGATTGGCTGGTTTATTTTTTCGTGGTGTTCTTCCTTCTTTATTGGTTTTTCTTTCTGATCGGTCTCTACTCACAAGTGAGCGGCATTTTAATGATGGCTGCCTGCTACTATTTCTACGCGCTCAATTCTTTTCATATCGGGACGCTTTCATGGGATATTCTTTTAGTGACGCTGTTTCTGGTATGTGTTACTGGTTACCACGGCGATTATTTTTCTGTGGACGCCCTGCGCCAGACCCATACTTTCGTTTATAAGAAAAAGAGGCCCTTTTTTATCCAACGGCTCTTGCAACTTCAAATCGCCTTCAATTATTTTTACACGGGACTCTATAAAGTGACCGCCCAGGGAAATTGGTTAAAAGATAACCCGCTTTATTATTTGTGGAACTATCCTCCAGAGGGGGTAACTAAACAGTTTATCTTTCGGGAATTTTTTGCTTCGCGGCCGGAACTCTGCTACTGGATGGGGATCGGAATTATCGCGATGGAATTGTCGGCGCCGTTATTGCTTTTTTGGCCGAGGACACGGTTCTTCGCGATTGGAGTTGCTTTTTTGTTTCATGTTCTTCTGGTCGTCACCCTGCATGTGCCAACGATTTTCTTCTTTCTCTTTCCACCCCAGCTTCTTCTATTCGTTAATCCAGATGATATCCTTGGGTGGATTAAGCGGAAAAGAAAGGGAAATCTTGCCGGCGGCCAGAGTCAAATTATCTATGACGGGCAATGCCATTTTTGCCAGTGGAATATCCAGAAGTTGCTCATCATGGATTTATTCGGACACTTAAAAAAGGTAGATTATCACCGCTATGAAGATGTTCGACAATTGCATCCGAGTCTCGATCAGGGAAAATGTCACAGCCAGCTTCACTTGATCGAACCGACTGGAAGAATTCACGGTGGCTTTTTTATCTTCCGCCGGTTGTGCTTGAAGTTACCAATGCTCTATCCATTGATTCCTATTTTCTATTTTCCTGGTTCAGGAATTATTGGGCCGTGGGTTTACCGGTGGGTGGCTAAGAATCGGTATCTGCTGCATTTTAATAAGAGATGCCAGAACAATGCATGTTTTAGGTAGGGGGGCGATATGCTCTTATCAGTCCATCATCTTCGTAAATATTTCCCAGTCCAGTCGAGCTTTTGGAGAAAAGCATCAGGGTTCATTCATGCTGTAGACGGGGTTTCTCTTTTTCTACCGGCTCAACAGACGATTGGGTTAGTTGGAGAATCTGGCTGTGGGAAATCTACTCTAGCTCGAATCATGGTCGGTTTGATCGTACCCGATGCGGGTGAGGTTTTCTATGATGGGAAAAAGATTTCTCTGGAAAATTCCCAGCAGTTGAACCGGTTCCGACAAAACGTGCAGATCGTTTTTCAAGATTCAGCGAATGCATTTGATCCGCGGTTTACGGTGAAAAAAATCTTAGAAGAACCCCTGAAGATAAATAGGTTGAAGGTTGAAGGTAGCCTCTACCTACGAAAGATTCTTGAGTCTGTTGGCCTCTCGGAGGAGATTCTTCTTCGTTATCCCCACCAGCTCAGTGGCGGACAGCGTCAAAGAGTGGGTATTGCTCGAGCTTTGGTTGTGCGGCCGAAAGTTCTGATTCTCGATGAACCGGTTTCCGCTTTGGATATTTCGATTCAGGGACAGATATTAAATCTGTTGCTGGATATTCAGAAAAAATACCGTTTATCTTATTTGATTATTTCCCACGATCTCAAAGTTATCCGTCGGCTCTGCGACTGGATTGCGGTGATGTATTTGGGAAAAATTGTTGAGTTTGCCCCGCGTCAGAAAATTTTCAACGAATCCTACCACCCTTACACGAAGTCTCTTCTTCAGGCGGCCCAGTTGAGTGCTCTCACAACGGGATCGCTTGGGATACAGGGTGAACCCCCATCGCCTCTGCATCCCCCCAGCGGGTGCCGGTTCCGCACTCGCTGTCCCTTCGCCGAGAAGCGCTGTCAGGAAGAAGAGCCTCTCCTGACCCCTCGCGGCGCGGGACACAAAGCGGCCTGTCATGTCTTCGTTTAACGTGATATAATATGCCTGTTATGAAAAAATTACTGACCTTTATCATGGCGGGCGGCAAAGGAGAACGGCTCTACCCCTTGACCAAAGACCGCGCAAAACCGGCGGTCCCCTTCGGCGGGATTTATCGGATCATTGATTTTACCCTCTCCAATTGCATCAATTCAGGAATTCGGAGGATTCATGTCCTCACCCAGTATAAATCGCACTCCCTGGATTTGCACCTGAAGATGGGGTGGAATATTTTCAACATGGAATTAAAGGAATACATTGACGTCATCCCGGCGCAGCAAAGGGTTGGGGAGAGCTGGTATCGCGGTACGGCGGATGCCATTTATCAGAACATTTATTCCATCGAGGCGGAGAAGCCGGATCAGGTATTGATTCTTGCGGGGGATCACATTTATAAAATGGATTATGCAAAGCTCATCAATGATCATCGCTTGAGGGGGGCGGATGTTACCGTGGGATTGGTCAAAATGCCGAAGGAGCAGTCTCCGAACTTAGGTGTTGTTCAAGTAGATTCAGAGGTAAAAATGATCGGTTTTCAGGAAAAGCCAAAGAATCCCATTACCATTCCCGGTGCACCAGATTTGATCTACGCTTCAATGGGGATCTATGTTTTCAATCGAATGGTATTAGAGGAGGAATTGGTCAAAGACGCCAAGCGAACCAACAGCACTCATGATTTTGGCCGCGACGTCATCCCCTCTATTTTGGATCACTGCAAAGTCTACGGCTACGATTTCGGCGCCGATTCTAGTGAGCCGATTCCCTATTGGCGCGACATCGGAACGATCGACGCCTACTGGTCTGCCAACATGGATCTGGTGCAGATTACGCCGGTCTTTAACCTCTACGATAAAGAATGGCCTATCAGGACTTATCAAGAACAATATCCACCTGTCAAAACCGTCTTTGCTCTCGAGGAAGAGGGACGAGTGGGACTGGCTCTGGATTCTCTCATTTCTAACGGCTGTATTATCAGCGGCGGACGGGTGGAACGTTCTGTTCTTTCTCCCGGCGTCCGGGTGAACAGTTATTCTTCGGTGAGCGATTCTGTTTTGATGGAGGGAGTCAGCGTCGGGCGCTATGCCAAAATTAAACGGGCGATCATTGATAAAGATGTCCAGATTCCTCCCAACGTAGAAATTGGTTTTGATCTGGAGCAGGACCGGAAACATTTCCATCTGACGGAATCGGGGATTGTCGTCGTGGCAAAAGGGACGACGATTAAAACGGATACAGTTTCGATTAGTCGTGAGGGGTGAGTCGTGAGTGAAAGGATAAGAGGCTTTAGAGATTTGACAGATGCGACCCACGACCCACGACTCACGATCCACGATGGACTCAGAATTGGTGATCGGGTTTACCGTTCTCGACTGATTGTCGGAACAGGAAAATACCAAACATTTGAGATCATGAAAGAGGGGCTCCGTGCCTCAGGGGCTGAAATCGTTACGGTGGCTGTTCGCAGGATTAATCTTGACGACCCAACTCAAGAGTCGCTTCTCGATCATATTGATCGGCAAAAGTATACTCTCTTGCCGAATACCGCCGGCTGTTACACCGCCGAAGAGGCGGTCAGGATCGCCCGATTGGGACGGGAAGTGGGACTTTCAAACTTAGTGAAACTGGAAGTCATTGGAGATCCCAAAACATTATTGCCGGATACGATGGCGTTGCTGTCTGCCACAAAAATATTGGTCAAAGAGGGATTTGTCGTGATGCCTTATACCAATGACGATCCGATCATGGCGAAACGATTGGAAGATGCGGGGGCAGTTTGTGTGATGCCGCTGGCGGCGCCGATTGGGTCGGGTCAGGGAATCTTGAACCGCGTTAACATTGAGTTCATCAAAGAGGCCGTGAAAGTTCCCGTCATTGTGGATGCTGGTGTCGGGACTGCGTCAGACGCGGCCGTCGCGATGGAACTTGGCGCCGATGGGGTTTTAATGAACACCGCCATCGCCGGTGCCAAAGATCCGGTCAAAATGGCGCGGGCGATGCGGCTTGCAGTAGAGGCTGGTCGTCTTGCCTGGGAGGCGGGACGAATCCCGAAGCGGCGATACGGCAGCGCCAGCAGTCCGAATGAAGGGAAACTCGAGTGAGGATGGAAGAAACGTTTCTTCCATCTAATATGCTTCGAGAACGTCTCCATGACATCCACTCCCGCATCGAGCAAACCGCCCGCCGAGTCGGACGTAATCCTGCCGATATTCAACTAGTCGCCGTCACAAAAAACGTCCCCATCGGAACCATCCGAGAGGCAATCTCATTAGGGGTTCGTCACATTGGCGAGAATAAAATGCAGGAAGCCTTGTTCAAATATAAACAACTCGAAAGGTGGAAAGAACTTCGACCTTCCACCTTCGACCTTCCGCCTCTTCAATGGCACCTCATCGGCCATCTGCAGACCAATAAAGTCCGCGACGCGGTACAGATTTTCGATTGGATTCACTCCGTGGACAGTCTGCGGCTTGCTGAGAAGATTAATCATGAGGCCGAGAAAATCAAGAAGGTGATGCCGGTTTTAATCGAAGTCAATACTTCAGGTGAATCTGCCAAATACGGTGTCTCTCCAAAAGAGCTCCCTGAATTGATCACTGACATAAAATCACTCTCATCCCTCCATGTCGAAGGGCTCATGACCATGGCCCCCATCGTTTCCGACCCCAATCAAGCCCGCCCTTATTTCCAGCAATTAGCCCGATTACGCCAAGAGATTCTCGAGCAATGTCCGGTTACGCCCACAAGCCCCCCAACTCCCCAGCCACACAGTGCTTTGGCACTTTTCCATCTTTCCATGGGGATGAGCCAGGATTTTGAAGCAGCCATTGAAGAAGGGGCAACGATGGTGCGGATCGGAAATGCAATTTTTTATCGCACCCGTTTTAAATAGATTACCTCGATTGCTCCCAATAAGAGAGGCTGAGATTTTTTATCGAAGAAGAGCGGTTTGTATTCCAGATTTGTGGAATCAGGGGAGAGTGTTACTTGGTCATCAAAGCGGTAAAGACGTCGGAAGATCGGTTTTTCTTGGATATTCGCAACCACAATATCTCCGTTTTTTAGCTGGGCGTCCCTATTGATCAACACGGTATCTCCTGGCTCGATAGCTGCTTTATTCATGCTGTCATCGTTGACCTTCAGAAGAAACATCCGCTGTCCTCGAACCATTTCTTTCGGTAATGCAATCCAGCCTAACGCATTTTCATCGCTGATTTTTTGAGAATGGGTTGGACAATGAGCCAATAAGGGGATCGTCACAAAGTCGTGTAGGATCTTTAAATCCTGCACCTTGTCGTAAGAAGTCACTTTTTCTTTGACGCCTAACGTTTTAGGGCTTTGCCAGTTGCAGAAGGGGGTCAACTCTTTGGGCATTCTCTCCTGGGCGGTGGTGCGTAAGAATTCCTCTGTCTCCTGGCTCGATAATTTCAAAACCTCAATCAACCGCCGACATCTCTCAAAGGGGGGTGGTTTCCTCATCCCGTTTTCAAGGTTGATGATGTAGGTTAAAGAAACCTTCAACAGACGCGCGAGGTCTGTCTTCTTCAAATGTGACCGTTGACGATATTGAGTGAGCAGTTCTCCGAATTTCATAAGGCTCCTTC
>JAHFFC010000043.1 GCA_023248175.1 Candidatus Omnitrophota bacterium
AGCTGGAATTTACTCCGGCTGCCGTGGTGCGAATCGCTGAAAAGGCGCTCGAGAAAGAGACCGGCGCCAGAGGGTTGCGGGCCATTCTTGAGAACGTGATGTTGGAGATGATGTATGAAATCCCCTCGTCGAAGGATGTGCGCGAATGCCTGATCACCGAGGAAGCCATTGATGGCAAGGCGAAGCCGATTTTGATTCATCAAGATGAGAAACGTAAAATTGCGTAGAAATCGGAAGTGGCAAAAAATCGCGGCCATTGTTTTGGCGGCGGGGCGCGGCGAACGAATGGGCTCATTGGGTCCCAAGGTGCTGGAGCCGATTCTGGGCAAACCGATGCTGGAATGGGTTCTCGAGCGGATTCAGGAGCTGGCGATTGAAGCAACATTCGTCTTCATCGGGCACCGCGGAGAACAGGTAAGAAGTACCTCAAAGGAAGAAAAGGAATTCGCTGCATCCGTCAACAGCAGCAGTTGGGGAGCGCAGATGCTGTCAAAGCGGCGATCGGTTCTCTGTTCCGATGGGATACCCTTTTGGTTCTGTGCGGCGACACACCGCTCTTTCAAACAGAGTCATTGGCGCATCTGATTGAAGAACATCACCGGCAAGGAAACGCGGCAACTTTTCTCTCGGCAGAAATTCCAGATCCGTCGGGATATGGACGGGTCGTCCGGCGGGGGGAACGGGTCATAGCCATTGTGGAAGAAGAGGATTGTTCTCCTCAAGAGCGGTTGATTCGGGAAATTAATTCGGGGGTTTATGTTTTTGAAAGAAAAGCTCTAGCGGAAGGGCTTCGTGAATTGTCTCCCAATTCAACAGGGGAATTTTATATCACCGATTTAATCCGCGCATGGGCAAGGGAATCGTTGCCTGTCAGCGCTGTCAAATTAGACGATGATAACGAAGGCTGGGGGGTTAATTCTTTTGAGGAATTGGTTCGAGCGGCTCAAGTTTTAAAAAATCGAGTCCTCGACCGGTGCCGTCGTCAAGGGGTCAATCTCATAGACCCTTCGACGACGTATATCGCTGACGGAGCGGTCATTGGGAAGGGGTCGGTGATCTATCCCTGTACCCTAATCGAAAGCGGCGTCGTGATTGGGAATGGATGCCATATCGGTCCTTTTGCCCACATCCGTCCTGGTTCACGCATTGAATCAGGGGCTGAGATCGGCAATTTTGTGGAAGTGACCCGCTCTAAAGTAGGCGTTCAGAGCAGAGTCAAGCATCTCAGTTATCTGGGGGACGCGACAATAGGAGCGAAGGTGAATATCGGAGCCGGAACTATTACGGCTAATTTTAACGGCAGAGAAAAAAATGTCACCATCATCAACGATGGAGCGGTGATCGGGAGCAATACTACTCTAGTTGCTCCTGTCCGAGTGGGTAAGAAAGCAGTGACTGGGGCAGGATCGGTTGTTCTGAAGGGGAGAAACATTCCCGCGGGAGGCGTGGTGGTGGGAGTGCCGGCCCGCCTGCTTAAGAAAAGACGAAACGGACGATAAATGAGCCCAATAGATCGTTTGACCATTTTTACAGGGAACGCGAATCGGAAACTAGCTCAGGATATCTGCGGTTACTTGGAGATTCCTCTGGGCGACGCAACTGTCAATCGCTTCAGCGAAGGGGAAATCCATCTGAAAATCAACCAGGATGTCCGCGGCCGGGACGTTTTTGTGGTACAGCCAACGGCGCCACTGCCTAACGATCACCTGATGGAACTGCTCATCATGATTGATGCTCTCAGAAGAGCATCGGCGCGAAGAATCACGGCAGTCATTCCCTACTTCGGTTACGCGCGGCAAGATAGGAAGGATCAACCCAGAGTCCCAATCACGGCAAAGCTGGTCGCTAATCTAATCACCACCGCCGGCGCGGACCGCGTCCTCACCATTGACCTTCATGCTGGACAAATTCAAGGGTTTTTTGATATCCCGCTCGATCATCTGTTTGCGATTAATATCCTGACCCAGTATTTTATCCTCGCCAAACTCGATAACATTGTCGTTGTTTGCCCGGATGTCGGTGGGGTCAAGATGGCGCGGGCTTATTCCAAACGGCTCAACGCCGGCTTGGCTGTGGTGGATAAGAGAAGAATCAACGATTCCAAGACAGAAGTCATGAATATCATGGGTGAGGTAAAGGGGAAGAATGTGGTTCTTGTGGATGACGTGATTGCCACGGGGAGCTCTGTTTTGGAAGCGGTTGGAGCGTTGAAACAAGAAGGGGCGAAAGAGATCTATGCCGCCATTACCCATGCGGTTCTTTCTGGCAATGCCGTTGAAAAGATCAACCGCTCCGCGTTAACCAAGCTGGTCATCAGCGATACAATTTCTCTTGATTCAAAGAGAAAAACGGATAAGATAGAGGTTCTCTCTGTTGCCGACCTCCTCGGAGAGGCGATTCGAAGAATCCATAACGAAGAATCAGTCAGTTCACTATTCGATTAGAAAAGGGATAAAAGGGCTCTAGCGATGAAACAGGTCAGTTTAAGCGTAAAGATTCGAGAAGGTAAAGGGAAGTCACTGAATAAAAAATTGAGACAAAATGGATGGATTCCAGCGGTAATCTATGGGCGTTCCAAAGAGCCGCTCTCTTTGGAGGTTCCTGTCAAAGAATTTACGAAGGCTTTGCGCGGAGCGGCTGGGTCCAACGTCATCATCAATCTGTCGGCGGCGGATCAGTTCAACCAAATAGCCAACAGGACCGCGCTGGTTAAAGAGGTTCAACAGCATCCTCTTTCAGGAAATGTTCTGCATGTGGATTTTCACGAAATTTCTTTAACAGAAGAAATCAAGGTCAATGTCCCGATTGTTTCTAAAGGGGAAGCCATCGGTGTTAAAATGGACGGCGGGGTGCTGGATCATTCGCTTTGGGAACTCCAGATATCTTGCTTGCCAACGGAGATTCCGGATCGGATTGAAGTGGATGTCAGCGGTCTCAAAATCGGCAGCTCGGTCCATGTCGGTGATCTGAAAGCGCCCGGCGGTGTCAAGATCCTCACCGATCCTAACGTTTCCGTATTCTCAGTGAAGCATCCAACACAGGAAATTGTTCCTGAGGCCGCGGCAGAGGCGGCAACGGCGGAACCGGAAGTTATCCGCGAGAAGAAGGTGGAGGAGACGACAACCGAAGCGCCAGCTGCTTCCGCCAAAGGCGGATCCGCCTCCGGCGGAAAGGAAGGGGCTAAGCCCGCGGCGCCAGCGCCCGGAGTGCCGTCGAAAGATAAAAAAGAGGGTAAGACTGGTTAAAATTATCGTTGGACTGGGGAATCCCGGCAAAAAGTACGAACAGACGCGGCACAATATAGGGTTCCTTGCGGTAGAGGGGCTCCGCAAAAGCTGGAAAATTGGGCCTGCTAAAAGGGCCTTTAGTTCTTTGATTGGCGAAGGAAGATGGAAAGAGCAGGTGCTGATGCTCGTGCAACCGATGACTTATATGAATCTTTCGGGGGAGGCAGTCCTTGAAGTGGTCCAATCGCGCAAGGCAGCTCTGGATGATTTGTTAGTGATCTGTGATGATCTGGCTCTTCCGTCCGGTTCTGTCCGGTTGAGAGGAGAAGGGAGTTCCGGAGGACATCACGGGCTGGAGTCTATTATCACCCAGTTGAACAGTGAAAAATTTCCCCGATTGCGGATTGGGATCGGCCCATTCCCTCCCAAAAAAGATGCCAGCGAGTTCGTGCTGGACCCTTTTCAAAGAGGGGAATTTAAGAAAATCGCTGGGGTGTTAGAGAAAATTCCTGAAATCTGCCGGATTTGGCTGGATCAAGGAATTCAGAAAGCAATGAGCGCGGCAAATTCAAAGGAGTTCTTATGAGAAAGGTGACAAAAAGACAATGAGAGGCTATGAAGGAATTTTTATCGTGAAACCTGAAGCGGAAAAAGAGGAATTGAATCGTTTATCCGGGCTTGTCCATGAGGTCATTACCAAGAACGGAGGCCAGATAACCAAGGTTGACCTGTGGGGCCGGCGCCCGTTAGGGTATCGTATTCAGAAAAATATCGAAGGGCAGTATATCTATGCTTGTTTTAACCTAGAACCATCGAAGGCTGGAAAACTGCAGCAGAGTATCCGTCTGCAGGAAGAAATTCTGAAAGCGATGATAACACAGAGGGGATCAGATCGAACAAGTCCTGCAGGATCTTCGCTGGTATCTGGGACGGAGAAAGGAGGCAAGGATGGCGGACCTGAATAAAGTTTTTTTGATTGGAAACTTAACGCGGGATCCCGAAATGCGGTCTCTCCCTAGCGGGACTTCCATCGCTTCGTTTGGGCTGGCGACGAATCGCACCTACACGGCGCAAAACGGCGAGAAGAAAGAGGAAGTCTGTTTTGTTCGAGTTGTTGTTTTTGGAAAACAGGCGGAGGCTTGCGGGCAGTATCTAAATAAAGGTAAACCAGTCTTCGTAGAAGGGCGGCTGCAATACCGTTCTTGGGAGACCGATGGACAGAAAAGAAACGCCCTCGACGTGGTCGCGGAGCGGGTTCAGTTCCTCGGTGGAAGAAGTGGTTCAACTTCGCTCACCACAGGCAGTGAAGGAAGTTCTTCCCAACCGAGAGTAGAACCGGCGGAAGAAACAATTCCGCAAGGAGCGGCTGAAACGGGGAGTCAACAACAGGATGATCTCCCATTTTAAGGAGGTAGTCTAGTGGCTTTTATAAAGAAAAAAGCGAAATCTAAGTTCGGCAAGTTTAGCAAGTTTAGTAAATTCAGTAAAGGCGGCAGGGACGGAGACCGTGAGAAAACCGACAGAGACGGCGATCGGGATAGCGGAAAATTGCGCTTTATCCGGAAGAAGGTTTGCCGATTTTGCGGTGAGAAAGTGGACGAGATTGATTACAAGGATACGACTCGCCTGATGAAATTCATCAGCGAGAGAGGGAAAATCATTCCCAGCCGTGTCTCCGGCAATTGCGCCAAGCACCAACGGCTGTTGGCAAGGGCGATCAAGCGTGGAAGACAGATTGCCTTGATTCCATTTACGCGCTAAATCACAAGAGGATATTCGTCATGACGATGGAATTGATACTCACTCAACCGGTCAAAGGACTTGGGAAAGACGGAGACAAAGTCAAGGTAAAGGACGGATACGCCCGCAATTTTCTGATTCCCAACAAACTGGCGTTGGAAGCGACCCCGCAAAATCTGGAATACCACCGTCAACAGCAGAAAAAAGAACAGGGTCGGTTAGCGCGGGAGCGTCAGCAGGCGGAGGAGTTGGCTAAAAGAATTTCGCAAGTTTCATGCACTATTTCTGTTGAAACAGGAGAAAATGACCGCCTGTTTGGAGCGGTGACCGCGCAGGATATAGCATCAGCCGTAAAAGAAAAGAGCGGTCTTTCTTTAGATAAACGAACGATCGAACTGGACGAAGCGATTAAACAGCTTGGCGTTTTTACCATCGGTGTCCGATTGCACCCCGAGGTCAAGGGACAGCTGAAATTATGGGTGGTTAAAAAATGACCCCACCATTGATACTCAAAGAACTTCATCCAGAAAGGGTGCCGCCCCAAAATCTTGAGGCGGAAGCAGGGGTCTTAGGGGCGATGTTGTTAGAAGAAGCGGCTGTTAGCGAAGTAGTGGATATCTTAGAGTCCACGAGTTTCTACAAGGAAGCCCATCAAAAAATATTCAGTTGTATGGTGACTCTTTACAGCGAGGGACGTTCCATAGACGTCATTACTCTGACAGACGCTCTCCGTAAGAGAGAAGAGCTCGATTACGTCGGCGGAGCTGGTTATATTGCCGAACTGGCGACAGCAGTCCCCACGGCGGCCAATGTCCGGCACTACGCAAAGATTGTTCGAGATAAAGCCGTGACCCGTCAGTTGATTCGTACAGCGACTCAGATTGTCACCGACAGTTTTGAGTCTGCCTCTGATATTGACGCGTTATTAGACAGGGCTGAGAAAACCATTTTTGACATTGCAATGAGGCGCGTTGATACTACTTTAATTCCCATTAAGGAGTTGATCAATGATAGTATTGAAACCATTGATGAGTTGTACCAGCGCAAAGCTCATGTGACCGGTTTGGCAAGCGGCTTTAATGATATTGATGTGATGACCGCGGGATTACAGAAAGCAGACCTCATCGTTATCGCGGGCCGTCCTTCAATGGGGAAAAGCGCTTTTGTTTGCGGCATCGCCGAGCATGTGGCTGCGGTTGACAAAAAGCCGGTTGCGTTCTTCAGTCTTGAAATGTCCAAAGAGCAGTTAGTCCAGAGACTGCTCTGTTCTTTTGCCCGCGTAGAGGCTCATCGTGTCCGAACCGGATTTCTAGGGCAATCAGACTGGCCTAAATTCACCAACGCGGCCAGCAAGCTGGCGGAGGCACCGCTTTACATTGATGATACTCCGTCCGTTTCAGCTCTCGAGATTCGAGCCAAAGCGCGGCGGTTGAAATCCCGCTTCGATATTCAGTTGGTTATCGTTGACTATCTTCAGCTGATGCGGGGACCCTCCGGTGTTGAGAATCGGCAGCAAGAGATATCAGAGATTTCCATGTCGCTGAAGACCCTCGCGCGAGAATTATCAGTTCCGGTTATCGCCATCAGCCAGCTTTCCCGCGCGGTTGAATCGCGCTCCGACCACCGTCCTCAATTGTCCGACTTGAGGGAATCAGGAGCGATTGAACAGGATGCGGATGTTGTCATGCTGTTATTGCGCGAGGAGTATTACACGCCTACCGAAGAAAACAAAGGGAAAGCGGAAATCATCATTGCCAAACAGCGGAACGGTCCAGTCGGTTCCGTGGAACTGGCTTTTATTAAAGAAATTACCCGTTTTACGAATCTGGCAAAAATGGAGTACAATACCCCTCATGAATCCTAGTTTAATGTATAGGAATTTCAAAGTTTCTGCTTTCATTTTTTTGTTTTTGATTCTGTGGGGGAGCGTTCAAAGCAGCTGGGCTGAAGAGAAAGCTGAAGAAAAAAAGGTTAAGGCGGTTCAAATTCAGCAGAATCGAAGAGTCAGCAGTGCGACCATTCTCA
>JAHFFC010000044.1 GCA_023248175.1 Candidatus Omnitrophota bacterium
TTCGGCATTAACCCATTGTGGCACGGCCTCTTTCCTTACGCCAAAACCACTTCCGGTTCATGGGATTGGGAAACTTCGGCCGGCTTTGCCATCTTTACCGAGATGATTTGGGAAATGCCGGGGCGTTCCATGGTGACGCCGTAGAGGACATCGGCAATCGTCATGGTCTTTTTGCTGTGGGTGATGATCAAAAACTGGGATTGATGGGTAAATTCCTTGAGGGTATCGCAGAAGCGGTCAATGTTGGCTTCATCCAAGGGGGCGTCTATCTCATCCAGGATGCAGAAGGGGCTCGGTTTGGTTTTGAAGAGAGCGAAAAGAAGTGCTGTCGCTGTGAGCGCTTTCTCTCCACCGGAGAGAAGTGAAATATTCTGAAACTTCTTGCCGGTGGGCCGAACCATGATTTCGATCCCGCTTTCCAAAACCTCTTCCTGATCCACCAAAATCAGTTGGGCGTCGCCGCCGTCAAAGAGCTTTGTAAAATAGTGATGAAAATGCGTTTGGATTTTTTCGAAAGTCTCTCTGAAAAGGGCCCGGGTCGTCCTCCGGATTTTCTGGATTGCCGAGGTGAGTGATTCCTTCGAAGAGACTAGGTCTTGCTCCTGAGTCGTTAAAAATTGCAACCGCTCTGTCAATTCTTTATGCTCTTCTAACGCCGCAACGTTGACCGGTCCCATCTGTTGGAGCTTCTGACGTAACTGTTGAAGTTCGGCCTGTGCCTGATCTAGTTGACATTCCAGCTGTACTTCTGCCAATGCCGCTGTCTCAACTTGATAGGAATCACGAAGCCGAAGCAGGAGATGCTCGATTTTTACATCCATTTCTTTAGTTTCCATCTGCGCCAGATGAACTGTCTCCTGAATCTGCTGCCTCTTCTCCTGCAAAGCCCGTTCTTCGGTTTCAACGTTTCTTAACTCTGCCTCAAACCCTGTTTGCTGATTTTTTAGAAGGTTCAACTCTCTCTGGAAATCTTGGCGCTGCTTTTCCCATGCCCGCGCCTGTTGTTCCAGTTCCAGAACTGCCGCTTGCGATTGATCAATCCTCTCTTCAAGTTCCCGAATGCTCGTTTGTCGTCCTCGCTGTGACTCTTCTTCATTGGCTAAAGTCTGTCGTAAGAATTCCGTCGTTCTTTTTTGTTTCTCCGCTTCACGGGTCAACGCATTCAACTCAGTTCTAATTTCGGTCAAACGGATCTGACGACTCTCTCGTTCCTGGTCCCTGGTGAGAATCAGCTGCTTTGAATCCTCTAATTGTCGGTGCTCTTTCCGATGGGTCTCTTCCGCCTGTGCTGTCAAGATCTTTAACTCGGCTTCTCTTTTTTCCAGCATCTGGCGCTCAATAACAAGTTGAGCTGTTTCTTTTTCAAGAACGGTCTTCTGCAAGAGGAGAGATTGAGTTCGTCGTCCCAATTCCGCCCCCCCGGACTGCTGTTGAGTCAGTTCTTTTTCTAATTCCTGACTTCTTTGATGGGTATTTGTCTGTTGCTCTTCCAAATCGGAAATAGTCTCTCTGGCATGATCGAGTTTACTCTTCAGCGTCTGGATCTGTTGTTCCATTTCTCGCTGTTCACTCTTTAACTGACGGATGCGGCTTTCACGGCCAATGAGAGTTGATTCCTGAGTTCCGCCCCTTCCTCCACTGATTAAGCCATTTCCCAAAAGACGACCATCCATCGTTACAAATCGCGACGACGATAATTCAATGTCCGCTAAATCAGAAGGATTCAATTCCCCAAGGAAAAACACATCTTTCAGTAAATATTCAATAGCCTGACGATAACGCTCGCCGCACCGGACAAATTGAAGCAGTGGTTTCCCCTTCGCAGAATTTTCTTGTGCGCTTCCGGAGGCAGAATACGGAATCCACTCCAAAGAAAGAAGAGTCACTTTCCCTTTTCCGCAACCGGCAACCACTTCCATTGCCTGGAGGGCGGTTTGAGTTTTATCCACGAGAACCGTCTGCAGATGTTCTCCCAACGCCGCCTCGACGGCCAACTCATACCCCGGTTCCACTTCAATCAGATTGGCAATGCAGTCAAAAACCCCCTCTAAGAGCGGCTTTTCACCCGCCAGCAGGTATCGGACCCCTTCAGAAAAGCCTTCATACCGCACCCTCAAATCTTCCAGAAATTGAATTTTTGTAACCAGGGAACTTTGCAGATTCTCCTTTTGATGGAATTGTTCCGTCGTCTGCTGATAGGCAGATCGGAAAGTGGAAAGTTTTTCCAAAATCCGCGCCTCTGATTTTTGAAGCTCGTCCAACTGGATTTGATATTTCTGCTCAGACTGCAACAGCTTCTCCTTTTCTTCCTGTAATTGAGCCAGCTGTTGTAAAACGTCCTGCAGCTGTTTTGAGAAACGAGACTCCTGGCTCACCAGACTCTCTCTCTGTTGGACTGCATGGAGCAGCTCGTTATTTAAATCAGTCTGCCGTCTCATTAAATCGGCCAGGCGCGATTGCCCCTGCGAGACAGCTTGTTCTTCTTCACGGATAGAATCAATAAGGACTTGAATTTCTTTTTCCAGTAGCAACAGCTTTTCTTCCTTAATCTTCCGCTCGCTCTGTATCGTCTCCTGATCCTGTTCTCCTCGCTGAATCTGCGCGCTGAGCTGTTCAATACGTTGGGCAGCAACCGCCAATTCTCCCGAGAGCCGTTCTCTTTGACTCTGCCATTCTTCTTGTGTCTGTTTCTCCATTACTACGCGATCCTCGCTAAGCCGGAAGGAGGCTTCTAACTGGGCCCACTCTTTTTCTTTCTCCTCTAAAACCTGGCGGTGGATAGCCAGTTCCCCTCTTATGACCGCGGTTTTTTGGGAGCGATGCGATTCTTTCTCCGATAACTGCTGAAGCTCGGTTTCTAATTCGGATTTTTTCTGCTCCGCTTGAAGTTTTCTTTGATTGAATTGCCGGTAATCCAATGCCCCTAATCCAATCTCCAGTTTTTTGAGTTGTTCATAAAGTTGTTGATACTTTTGAGCTTTTGTCACCTGTCGCTCAATGGAACTGACTTGACGTTTGACCTCCAATAAAATATCCCGCACGCGAATCAGATTTTCTTCAGTCTGTTCCAGTTTCTTGAGCGCCTCTCTTTCTTTCACTTTATATTTGGTGATGCCGCTGGCCTCCTCAAAAATATCCCGCCGCTCATCCGGTTTCGCGGCAAGAACCTGGTCCATCTTCCCCTGCTCAATAATGGCATATGCGCTGGTCCCCATGCCTGTCCCGGCAATTAAGTCGCTAATATCTTTTAGGCGCACCGGTACTTTGTTGATTAGGTACTCGCTTTCACCCGAGCGGTAGAGGCGTCGAGTAATTACAATTTCTTCGTAAGAAAGCTGGAAAAATTTTGTGGAGTTATCCAACGTGAGTGAGACTTCCGCGAAACCGAGCGATGGAACATCGGCGGTACCGTTAAAGATCACATCCTGCATTTCAGATCCTCGAAGCTGGCGGGGGTTCTGTTCCCCTAGTACCCATTTAATCGAGTCTTGGAGGTTGGTTTTCCCACAGCCATTCGGACCCACAATCGCAGTGATCCCCTCGCCGAATTTGAGGAGGGTCTTCGTGGGAAACGATTTAAAACCGTAAAGTTCAACCTGTTTGAGAAACATAAGTTATCGTAGTAAATTTTAATGAGATTTCACAAGAAAGTAAAGCAGATAATGTTGCAACTTCTACTTTTTTGTGTTATATTTAAGAGTAGGTATCAGGAAAGGGGGGAGATGTTTATGGTCGTTATTAAAGTAGTGTCCGTGGCGGTGTTACTCTACACTCTGCAAGCGAATATTCCGGAAGTGAAAATACCTCAGCAGAATATTTTGCCAGCAATTGAGAATTCTCTTGGGCAAGAGCTCCAACTGGAACTCTTGGAAGAGAAACTGAGACTCATCCGGTCATTGCAGAAGTTTGCTTAAAATTAGAGGGTAGTGGTGTACGAACGACTCTCTTTAATACGCTTTCAGCACTAACGTAGCGTTATGCCCGCCAAAACCGAAGGAATTTGACATCGCGATGCGGATCTTCGCTTTTCGGGCGGTGTCTGGAACGTAATCCAAATCGCACTCGGGGTCTGGATCGGTCAGATTGATAGTCGGTGGAATGATCCCTGTTTGAATCGTCATGGCCGTGGCGGCACATTCCACACCGCCAGCCGCTCCCAGTAAGTGCCCAATCATTGATTTATTGGAACTGATTGCCACTTTTTTGGCATGATCGCCGAAGGCCTTTTTCACTGCTAATGTTTCGATCTTATCATTGAGCGGTGTCGAGGTTCCGTGGGCATTGATATAGTCAACATCCTCGGGTTTAATTTTCGCATCCTTCAACGCAACCTTTATGCAACGGGAAGAACCATCCGCATCTGCGCAGGGGGCGGTCATATGATACGCGTCTCCGGTCATGCCGTAACCGATAACTTCGGCATAAATTCTGGCCCCTCGCTTCTTGGCATGTTCCAGTTCTTCCAGGACAACAACTCCCGCCCCTTCTCCCATGACAAAACCGTCTCTTTGTTTGTCAAACGGCCGGCTCGCATGCACAGGATCATCGTTTCTTCCGGAGAGAGCCTTAAGAGCTGTAAATCCCCCGATACACAGCGGTGTTAACACGCTTTCAGTCCCGCCAGTGACCATAGCCACGGCATCGCCGTGTTGAATAATTCTGGATGCATCGCCAATGGCATGACTGCCGGTAGCGCAGGCCGTCACCGGACAAGAACTAGGTCCCTTGAGTCCTAATGCAATGGATACATACCCCGCTCCCATGTTGGCGATCATTCGCGGGATGAGAAATGGCGTAATCCGATCCGGTCCATTCTCCATCAGATTCTGATATTCCTGTTCGATAATATTCAAGCTCCCCATGCCACAACCGACCATGACTCCAATTTCTTCAGGGTTCTCCCTGTTCAAGTCCAAACCGCAGTCCTGCCAAGCCATTTTCGCGGCTGCGACGGCATAATGGACAAACCACTCGGTCCGTTTCACTTCCTTCGCAGATAGGTACAGGAGAGGATTAAAGTTTTTTACTTCAGCAGCAATCCTGACAGAAAATTTGCTGGTGTCAAATCGTGTGATGAGTCCCACTCCATTCTTACCGGAGACAAGCCCTTCCCAGAACTCTCGCATTGTATTCCCGATGGGAGTCACCGCACCCAATCCTGTGATGACGATTCGACGACTCATATCTTCTCTAAAATTCTTTAGCCACGAACGAACACGAATGGACACAAATGAACAATTCTATTAAAAGCCTTTTTAATTTGTGTCAATTCGTCAATATTCGTGGCTAAATATTTGGAGTCAAAATGGCACTAGGCTTTTGCCTTGCCAGCTTTAGTCTCGATGTAACGAACCGCATCCTCAACTGTAGCCATCTTCTCGGCATCTTCATCAGGAATCTCAATGCCAAACTCCTCTTCCAACGCCATGACCAGTTCCACGGTATCCAGTGAGTCAGCTCCAAGATCATCAATGAAAGAAGCCTTGTCGGTCACTTCTTCCTCTTTAACCCCCAGCTGTTCCGCTACGATCGCTTTAACTTTATCTGCAACTGCTGCCATTCGGAAACCTCCTTGTTATCTCACCACCTGATTTGCCAGCCTTCGGCTGGCATTGGCATGTTTTACGTGCCAATCCGCCTACGACGGATAAATTAGGTGGTGGGATCAAATCACCATTCCACCATCAACTTGAAGCACTTGACCTGTAATGTATCCTGCCTGATCTGACACAAGAAACAAGGCGGCCTCCGCCACATTTTCCGCCTTGCCAAAATACCCCAAGGGAATTTGACCTAATGCCGCCTCTTTCGCTTTCTGATCCATGCCCGAGGTCATCTCCGTCTCAATAAACCCGGGAGCCACCGCGTTGACACGGATAGAACGACTTGCTAATTCTCTCGCGAGACTCTTCGTCAATCCAATCATGCCTGCTTTGCTCGCCGCGTAATTGGACTGTCCCGCGTTTCCTGTTAATCCGATAATAGACGTGATGTTTAAAATTGCACCGGATCGTTGCTGGATCATACTCTTTGAAACTGCCTTCGAACAAAGAAAGGCCCCCGTTAAATTGACGTCAATCACTTCCTGCCAATCCTGCAGGCTCATCCTCACCAGCAAACCGTCACGGGTGATACCCGCATTGTTGATTAGTATATGAATTTTGCCCCATTTGTCAAGGGTTTTCTGGACCATTTCCTGAACTTGCTCTGGCTTTGAGACATCCACAGAGCAGGTTATCAAATCGACAGGATGGGAAAGCTCTTTTACGATGCTTCGCGCGTTTTCCGGATTGCGAGCGCAGAGCATAATAGAAGCTCCCTCCTCCGCGAACCGCCGGGCAATTGCCCATCCGATCCCCCTCGACGCCCCTGTCACAATGGCAACTTTGTCTTTAAGCAACATGGAAGTTCTCGCTATTCTCCGTTAGTGTATCATCGTCGCTTCAGAGCTTGCAATTAAAATCCGTAACTATTCACCACCTCTGTCTGTCATTCCGAGGAGCCCTGCGACGAGGAATCTTGTTTTTAAGATTCTTCGACTACGTCCGCCTTCGGCGGACTTCGCTCAGAATGACATGGGAGGGGAATAGTTATTAAAATCCAAAATAAAGATTAGAGTGGAGCCCCAGGGACATAGCCCGTGGGGTTCCACAAAGGACAAGCAAAACTAGAGAGATGAAAGAAGTCCTTTATCTGATGTATGTGTTGGCTCATGGGTATTCTTTTTATCAATGCTCAAAAATATCTCCAGGAATATCTTAGATAATTTTTGTACCCCACTTTCGGGATAACCCTCATAGATCCTGCCCGCAGGACATCCATGGCCAAAGTCCCCAAGGATTCGTTTTTCTTTGTTTCTACCGTACACACCCCGAACATGCTCTCTTCTTAATTGGCTGATTTTAGAAACCTGTTCAGGATTTAACCTTAAGGCACCATCTTTTCCTTTTTGAACTAAATCTGGAAGGTA
>JAHFFC010000045.1 GCA_023248175.1 Candidatus Omnitrophota bacterium
TGCACGAAGCCGCCTGTTATCTCGATGGACCGAGGGTTTGGTATCCCATCGGCTATGGTGACAAAATCGAAGTCCGATTAGCTCGCCAATCCCTTCAGGTGGTTGGGCCCATTCGTTAGATAAAAAAGATGAAAGAAATCATCGCCGCGATTGCCATCATCGAGAAGGAGGGGAAATATCTCATCGCTCAACGAAAACCGCAGGACACGCTGGGGTTTTACTGGGAATTCCCCGGAGGTAAGTGCGAAGAGGGGGAGACCCTAGAAGAGTGTGTTGTGCGGGAAATCAAAGAGGAGTTAGGAATTACCATTCAAGTGCGTGAAAAGGGAGAGGTACTGGTTGCTGAAACAGACAATCGTCGGATTCTTCTTCATAGTTTCCACTGTTCGCATCGAGAGGGGATACCCCAAGCCTTAGAGTGTCATGACTTCCGCTGGGTGAAGGCAGAAGAGTTAAGCGACTATTCATTCCCGCCAGCGAACCAAAAACTGATCCAACAGCTTCAGGGAAAGTCACGTCCTTTCTAACTTCAGACTTGTCTTAGCCGAGGCTAAAACAATCCGCCAGGCATTGGAGGGTCCTTTCTTGCGAGGAGTGGCATTGCTATTTTCTGTATTACTGGGATTGACTTCTTCGTTCTCATCATAAGAATAAGAGCGTTCGTTCATCAAAAGTTGTAGATCCATTGGATCGAGATAATGGGTCTCGCCATTGGGTTGAATCATGGAAGTAGGATTGCTTTTTTCGAAAGCGGTTTCATTCTGATTTCTACGTGCTATCATTTGATGAACAAGGAATTTTTCATAGTCAGACGCAAAGATAGGGGATACCCCATCGGCCCGCCCTTCTTCTTCTAAGAAGAGAGGGCCGGCTCCCCCGAGAGTAGCCCCCATCACTGCGATCAGTGCCACTACCTTTAGCGTTGCCATTTCCCCTCCCCAAAAACAAAAAGCGCCAGAACCCTCTTTTCGGATTCTGGCGCTTGGTCACTCGACTCTGTGACTCGCCCTCTTTCTTCGGCAGTCTGCCTTTCCCCGTTGGGATGCACGACTTTGCGTCCCCGCCTCACGACGGGTTTGCCTTTATCGAAAAGAGTAGTCTTAAACTGTCATTATTAAGTATACCTGATAATCAGCAAATTTCAAGGGGGGGTCTATTTTTTCTTTCCGTTGAACTTTTCGATGGGATGTGTTTAAATAGACTAAAGTCATGATTTGAAAAATCTAAAAAAGGGGGCTAAAGTCATTATGAGTGATTTTTACAGTAATTTTCACCTATTGATTCGTTGGTTACACGTGATTGCGGGAATTACGTGGATTGGTCATCTCTACTTTTTTAACTTGGTCAACGTTCCTCTACAAGGGGCATTAGAGGATGCAACAAAAAAGATGATCAATCCACAACTCATGCCTCGTGCTCTTTGGTGGTTCCGATGGGGCGCAATGACCACTTTTCTGGCAGGGGTGGTGCTTTTCATTTTGATTTACATGTACACGCCAGGAGTGGGGTTTGGTCCTACAAGCCTCTTTGTGGATTCGGATGGGATTACCGCACGGGCAATGTGGATTCTCTTTGGGATGTTACTGGCTACCATCATGTGGTTTAATGTCTGGTTCGTTATCTGGCCGGCTCAGAAGCGACTGCTTACTGGAAAAGTTCCGTCTGCAGACATTCCCGCGGTACGCAAACGCGCCATGCTTGCATCGAGGACCAACACGTTTCTGTCGGCTCCAATGCTATTTGGAATGTTGGCTCCTGCTCACTATGGCGCCATGAATGGAGCCGTATTTCTAGGAGTTATTGCGGTGGGTGTCGTCGCAGTTTGGATCAGTATTCGTGCTTCCTACAAAGTAGGGAAGTTAGCTTAATTCCCAAAAAATATCGCTGTGTCTGAAAAGGTTGTTATCCTAGGTTCCGGCCCTGCCGGTTTGACCGCGGCGATTTATGCCTCAAGGGCAAATTTGTCTCCTCTTCTGGTCTCCGGCCGGGATGCCGGTGGCCAATTGATGATCACGACTGATGTCGAAAACTACCCCGCGTTTCCAAAAGGAATTCTGGGTCCTGAGCTGATTCAGCTCATGCGGGATCAGGCAGAGCGGTTCGGGACTCGGTTCTTGACCGGAAATGTAACATCGGTGGATTCCTCTAGACGCCCCTTCAAGTTAGCGGTCGAAGACCAGCAAACCCTCGAGACAGAAACACTGATTATTGCCACCGGCGCCTCAGCCCGCCTTTTAGGAATTGAGTCGGAGAAAAAACTGATGGGACATGGAGTTTCTGCCTGCGCTACTTGTGACGGGCCATTCTTTAAAGGAAAAGAGGTCGTTGTCGTGGGAGGAGGAGACACAGCGATGGAGGAAGCCACTTTCCTGACAAAGTTCTGCTCAAAGGTGACTGTCGTTCATCGTCGTGATCAATTGCGCGCCTCGAAGATTATGCAAGAACGGGCAAAACGAAATCCAAAGATTCAGTTCATCTGGAATAGTGCGGTCGCGGAAATTCTTGACCCCAGCCAACAAAAAGTACGCGGAGTGATTCTCAAAGATGTGAACACTGGAGAGAACCAAGAGTTTAAGTGCGAAGGAATTTTTATGGCCATTGGCCATAAACCCAATACGGAACTTTTCGAGGGAAAGATCGAAATGGAAAAGGGGTATATCGTTACCAAAGGGCAGACGACTTACACTAGCGTTCCCGGAGTGTTTGCCTGCGGTGATGTTCAAGATCACCGATATCGGCAGGCGGTCACGGCGGCTGGAAGCGGCTGTATGGCGGCGATTGATGCGGAACGGTTTTTGGAGGAGCAACAAATATAATGACAAATGACAAAATTAAAATGACAAAATAAATCCAAATAACAAATGGCAAATTTCCAAAACATTCCAGTTTTGTTATTGGTGTATTTGTAATTTGTCATTCCTTTGTCATTTGTGCTTTGACATTTGTCATTAGAAGGAACCATGCGTTATCGTCAACTAGGGAATACAGGTCTGAAAGTCTCCGAAATCGGCATGGGATGCTGGGCGATCGGCGGTAACCAGTTTGGCAATAGTTACGGCGCGACCAATGATGAAGAGTCTATTCAAACGATTCGCCGCGCTGTGGAACTGGGATGTAATTTCTTTGATACGGCCGATGTCTACGGGCATGGCCACAGCGAGGAACTGCTGGGGCAAGCGCTCAGACATGTCCGTAATGAAGTGATCATCGCCACCAAAGTAGGGGGAAACTTCTACGGCCCTTATCCGAAAGCCGATTTTGGCGAGAAATATATTCTCTTTGCCGTTGAGAAAAGCCTGGAGCGGTTTCAAACAGACACGATTGACATCTACCAGCTTCATAATCCATCCCTTGAGATGATTCAGGAAGGGAGTATTTTTAGAACGTTAGAGAAATTGAAGAAACAGGGGAAAATACGGTTCTACGGAATTTCCATTCATGATCCGGCCGAGGGGTTAGCAGCGATGGAGATGGCTAGTCCGTCGGCCATCCAGGTTGTTTATAACGTGATTCACCGAGAAGCTGAAGCAGAACTCTTGTCAAAGGCAAAAGAAAAAGGAGTAGGAATTATCGCGCGCGAGCCGCTTTGTAATGGATTTCTCACGGGGAAATATAAAGATGGGAATTCATTCACGCCGGGAGACATCCGTCACGACTGGCCTAGAGAATACGTAGAGGAAATCCTAAAGAAAGTAGAGGCGTGGAAAAAGCAAATTTCACCCAAGGGGAGCAGTATGACCCATGCGGCGCTCCAGTTTGTGTTATCCAATGGGGCGGTTTCTTGTGCCATCCCCGGAGCCAAAACGGTGAAGCAGATAGAGGAGAATCTCGGTACAACAAGAGTGGAATAGGATTCGGCAGTGACCAATACCCTGATCTTTGACTTAGACGGAACCATCATTGATTCCAGAGAAGATATCGCGAGTGCCGCCAACTTCGCGCTGAAGCAGTTAGCCGTGCTGGTAGTCCCCTCACCGTCGGTGTGGCATCATATTGGTGGGGGGATTCGATCGCTCTTGGCGGGGATTCTCAAGACGGAGGATGCGGCAGTTATCAAGAAAGCGGTAGGGTATTTCCGCGAATATTATTCAGAGCATTGCCTTGATAAAACAGTCCCCTATCCCGGGGTTTTGGAAGTTTTGGAGTATTACGCTAAGCGAAAAAAACGAATGGCTGTTGTGACGAACAAGGATCAGGAGTTTACCGACAAGATTTTAGCCGGACTGGAAGTGGAAAAATATTTTCACTCCAGAATCGGTGCCAAAGCGGGGGATAAAAAGAAACCTCATCCTGACTTGTTGCACAAGGCGTTACAGGAACTGAAGAGTGATCCAGCCCAAACGGTGATCATTGGTGATTCGCCGGCGGATATCGAAGCGGGACAGAAAGCGGGAACAAAAACCTGCGGAGTCGGTTACGGGATTGGCGATCCGGAAAAAATCAGGGAGGCAAAACCTGATTTTTGGGTGGAGAATCCCATTGAGTTGATGGGGTTGTTCTAAAGGAGAGAGACATGAACAGACCGAAAAATCAACGCGGTTTTATTTTAGGAGTTGTTCTATGGGTCACCTGCGTCGGATGCAGTGGAACCCGAGAAATAATTCGTAAAGATTGGGGAATGCGTTCTGTTACTGAAATCCAAAGAAACCAGCCTGTCCAGAATGCTCCTCTCCCAGTCACCGCTGAGGATTTTGAGTGTGCCCGCGATAAAACACGCCTTGAAAAGTTTATTCTGAAAACTCCCATCAACAATTACCATGGAGGTGAGGAAGTCATTGCCTGGTGCTGCCCCAAGGAGAACGTCTATTGGGTTTTCTTCCAGAAGGGGACGGCGGGGAGCTTACAGATTCAGTGGTTCGGTCCTTTTGATGTTCCCTTAAAAAAGCAGAAGCATGAGGCATGAGACAAGAAGCAGGAAAAGAACGAATTCTCATCATCGAAGACGAAGCAAACATCGCCCAGACAATTCGCTACAATTTGGAAAAAGAAGGGTTCCATGTTTTAACAGCTTCAGACGGCGCCAAAGGATTAAAACTCGCCCAACTAGAACTCCCCTCGTTGATTCTCCTCGATTTAATGCTTCCGGAGGTTGATGGATTAGAGGTTTGCAAACTTCTTAAGAATGAGAACAAAACAAAAACAATTCCGATCATCATTTTGACGGCCAAATCCCAGGAGAGCGATAAGGTGGTGGGACTTGAATTGGGAGCGGATGACTATCTCACCAAACCCTTTAGCATGCGTGAGCTGATTGCCCGGGTGAAAGCGGTCTTACGGAGAGCTCAACCCGCTGAATCGGAGGAGGAGGTTCTGGTCTGCGGCGAACTTCAAGTAGACCTGGCAAGGCGAAAGATTTTGGCAAAGGGAAAGGAGATAGAGTTGACCGCTAAAGAATTTGACCTACTTCGAATCTTGGTAGGAGCTCGCGGTAGAGTTCTGGATCGAGAGAAACTCATGGAACAGGTTTGGGGGATTGATCGTTCCATAGAGATTGAAACACGGACGGTGGATGTGCATGTGGGGCAGCTCCGAAAAAAAATGGGGCCGGCCGCCAAGCGCTTAGTTACCTTAAAAGGAGTCGGGTACCGATGGGATTGGGAGTAAGGGTGTCTTCGTCATTGAAGAGATTATTGATATGATTTCTCTCTGGAAGAAAAAATCAGGAAATGGGACAAGACAGCTCCAAGAAAAAATTGGACAGCTAGAAGAGAGTCTTTCTCTGTTAGAACGGCAGAAACTCTTAGCCCTAGGGGTGTTGGAGAGTATGAACGAAGCGGTCATCGCTATTGATTCCTCTGAGAAGGTTCTCCTCATCAATCAGGCGACGGAAAAACTTTTTAAGATTACCGCTGAGAAAGTCATGGGGAAAAACTTTCTTGAAGCGATTCGTAATACACACTTAAATGAAATTGTTCTGAAAACGTTACATCAAAGTCAGGGCCAATCTGAAGAGATGCAGATGTTAGTCCCCATTGCCCGCTTTTTCCGAATTCAGACAGCCCCTTTAATTCAACAGGGAAAAGCAGTCGGGGCTGTTGCTGTACTTCACGATGTAACACAATTGAAAGAAACAGAGCAGATCCGTAAAGAATTTGTCGCTAATGTGTCTCACGAATTAAAAACCCCATTGACAGCTATTCAGAGTGCTGTTGAAACTCTCCTCAATGGTGCATTGGAAGATCCCAAGTATCACCATCAGTTTCTATCAGCGATTGAAGATGATACAAATCGGCTTCGTTCTCTCATCGAGGATTTGTTGAAACTTTCCAAAATCGAATCAAGAGAAATCCCTCTGCAAAAGCAGGAAATACTCCTAGAGGACTTTTTTTTCAAAATATCAGAAACGTTTGGGAATGTCCTTAAAGAAAAGGGGATTCAGCTGAGATTGCAATTAGAGCAGAAGGTTGCAACAGCAGATGCCGAGCAGTTACGCCATGCGATGACCAATTTAATCGAGAATGCCATCAAGTATAACAAACCACAAGGCTGTATCTGGATTCGCACGAAGAAATCAGCTATGGATTTACGGATAGAAGTAGAAGATACAGGGATTGGAATCCCCCAGGAGGCGTTACCTCGTATCTTTGAACGTTTCTACCGCGTTGATAAGGCCCGCTCACGGGAGTTGGCTGGTACAGGCCTTGGGCTTTCCATCGTCAAGCATGTTGCTGAACGCCATGGCGGTCGTGTAGAAATTAGAAGTGAATTAGGCAAAGGGAGTTGTTTTTCACTGGTTCTTCCTTTCTGAAAATAGGGGTTAGTCCCTTATTTTATTCGCTCGAAAACAGGATGTCCCACAGGGGAACTGCGTAAGGTGAGTTATCAGAAATTCCCCAAGTTGCCTGATGACGTTGATAATCTTAAAACTCCCCCTTTGAAAAAGGGGGAAAAAGGGGGATTTAGAGGATTTAGAGAATCAAATCCCCCCTGCCCCCCCTTTTCTAAAGGGGGGTGTGAGAAATTT
>JAHFFC010000046.1 GCA_023248175.1 Candidatus Omnitrophota bacterium
GATTTGGATTCGAGCACTGTACACCATTACTCTATTTTTCGCGGTTCTCGGGGTATGGGTGATTGTGACGTTTCAACCTCATTAGCTATCGTCCTTTGGAAGATGTATTCCTAGGAGTCCTTCATAACCTCTCTTCTTTTACCTAATGCAATTCATTTCAGAAGTTTCACACCTGTCCGCATATGGCGGGTCGGTAGGCAAAAATGGCTGCAGGGGACACTTTTCACATAAAGGTTCGCTTCGGCCGCAGTAGCGGTTCCCCACTGCGACTAACTGGGCGTGGTAGTCATTGAACAATTTTTCGTCCAAAGGCAAGTGCCGCATAAAGAGTTGCTGAACTTGATGGTAATCGCTATCGGTCTTGATCCATCGATGCCTGAGGAAAATCCTTTTGGTATAGGCATCCACCACGAAGACCGGTTTCTCCAAAGCATACAAGAGAATGCTGTCCGCCGTTTCCGGACCAATCCCCCAGACCTTTAATAACTCGGGACGCAAAACTTTCATCGGTTGCCTTCTCATCCTCTGCAAAGAACCGTTGTATCGCTCATCCAGATACTGAATGAGAGCTTTCAATTTCTTCGCTTTTTGATTGAAGTAGCCGGAAGGCCGAATGACTCTGGCTAGCTTTGCCATGGGAGTTCGCCGGATGGCAGAAACCGACAAAAGTTTTTCTCTTTTTAAACCAGCGATGGCTTTCTCAACGTTTTTCCATGCGGTGTTCTGGGTCAGAATCGCCCCAACCATGATTTCAAAGGGAGTCTCTCCAGGCCACCAGTTTCGATGACCATGCTCCTTGAGCATGGCGTGATAGATTTTCAGGAGTGCTTGGCGATTTGGGAAAGAAACAGACATAAAGTTCAGCGTACAGCGGTCAGCGGGCAGCGGGCAGGGAAAGCTTAAATGTGCTTTTCTGAACGCTGAACGCTGTACGCTGTTTCTTATACACCTCCGCCAATTGACGGTACTTCTCTGCCCACTCGCGGATTCCTTTGATCTCCGATTTTCTTAACGGACGAACCACTTTAGCGGGAACTCCAACCACTAGAGAACCTGGTGGGATAACTGTTTTTTCCAAAACAACCGCCCCTGCAGCCACCAGACTCCCCGTCCCGATGCGAGCCTTGTTCAGGATCGTGGAGCCCATTCCAATAAGACACCCATCTTCAATCGTGCAGGCATGTACCACCGCGGCATGCCCGACAACAACATCGTCCCCAACAATACAGGGAACATCATTCTCTACATGCAGTACCGATCCATCTTGGATATTGCTCCGTTTGCCGACGCTAATCTCATTGATATCGGCTCGGAGAACCGCATTGAACCAGATACTGGCCCCCTCTTCGATAGTAACCGCTCCAATGAGCTGAACTCCCTTTGCAATAAAAGCGGAGGGGTGAACTTGAGGACGTTCGTTAAGCCGCGAACGATACATGACATCATCCTATCATTGGAGCTGAGCGTTTTTCAAGACTCGGTGACGAGCAGCTGAAAAGGAGCAATAAAAATCACTCTCTTAATGTTAATTCAACGATACGTTCATCGGTGCTGAAAGCCACCTTTTTAAATAAATCAAAAAAACCGCATCTCCCTAAAAGCCCAATACCCAATCCATCAAGTCCTGACATAAATGCGGCATAACAGTCAAAACCATACGGTTTGCCTTGAACCCAGACTCCGACGTGAACATTATGGTAATAGCTTTCTCCACTTCCAGTAGAACCAGCATTGATAGCTTTCTTACCAGTATTTATTGGTATCCCAGCCCTAGAACCATAAGCGGATGGAAACGAACAGTGATCTGCTCCAGAATCAATAACTGCATAAAAATCAAAATCTGGTTTGTTATTGTTATAGTAAAGAGATACCTTTACTAATGGATAATCTCGCAATTCTCCATTGGGAAACGCTTCACATTGCGGGATTTGTAGAGGGGTATAAGGGATATAAAGTACGTTGCTCAAAGTAATAAAGTAGTGTGGCTATCAGGAGACTTAATAAGGATTGGATGGCGTTCACCTTTCTTGTGAGCCTGGTCAATTGCTTCATCTATCGTGCTGCCGTGACCAACAACACGGCTCTCATCACGAGACAGAGTGATCCATTTCCCTGCGTAAGGTTTTAAGAGTTTAGCTAAATCCGTTGGGATTGGTTTAATATTGTCCATATTTGTTCACACCATACTTAAGGTGGCACCCTTTGTCAAATATACCAGTTAACATAGCAAATAGCAAATTAACAAAATAACTATGTGTTCCATGGCGAGTTCCGCAGCCTCTGCCAGACCTATGTCAACAACGTTCTATTCAGTTCACTCGAGGGCGTCCTTACAAAAAAAACGATAATGCCCACATCGAACATATGAGCTTGACCTATTTTTCTTGTGTCTGCCTTGAAAATTCCCCTCCAGTCAATCCGTTAATTTGCGCGGTCAGTTCTTGGAACCGCAATTCCTGCGTTACTTGCAGACGAATATCCTTTGATGGAGAAAGTTCTCTTTCGATTTGCAAACGCCTTCTCTCAAAGTAAAGGCGCGTCACTTCATCCAAGATATCGTCTCTGAGCTGAACCATGAGGCGCGATCGGACGTCAATCGAGGTCTGACTATCGCTCCAAATGACATCGCCCATATCCCATTTCAAGGAGACATTGAAATCGAAGGTCTGTTCATCCGGTCCCACAATATAGTGATCTGGAGTGGTCGTTCCCTCCTCAGCGACGTCTACATTCTCATCCCGCTGGCGATTCAGAGCAACCGAGAGTTGAGGGAAATAGGCCTTCGCTTGAGCTCCTTTTCGCCATCGAAGGATCTTCTCCGGATGGACATCCGCATAGCGAATCGCCCACTGCTGGACCTGCTCCATACTTGGTTCATGACTATAGCGAGAGAGAATTTCTTGCGGGGTTAAAAAATTAGGGAGTTCCGCCTGCTGTTCCACTATCAGCGGCGCAGATGAGATCTTTGCGTAATAGATTCCACGTTCTGTCGCTGCCCATAACTGATCTCCTGACCTTGAAAACTCCAATTCATGAATTCTCTGTCCAACCATCCCTGAAGAAAAATTCTCCCAGTGATCTTTTTCTCCATCCCAATAATACACTCCTTGATCCGTCCCGACAAAAATGGTCCGTCCCTTCACAGGATTGAGAGCCACAGAGTAAATTTCTCGCGCCGTGATACCGAATTGAGAAAGCATTTCCCAACTGGCTGAGCCGATGTCCTGAGCCAGAAGTCCCTGAGAGGTTCCCGCCAGAAGGCGCGTTTTTCCTTCCCCGATGGGTTGTAAAACAACCTGTTTCACTTGCTGGGTTGAACTAAATTCTTCGACAGTGTCGCTTGTCTCTTCTGGAATATTTTCGTCGGCGGGCTGGGATGGAGAAACCCAAATCCGCTCCCACGATTTCCCTTGATCCTTGGAGAAAAAGATTCCGGGATCGGACACAACCCAGAGACTCTCTCCACTGGGATGGCATAAAACTCGATGGACCGGAGAGTGAATGGGAAGTGTTTTAATCGGACCCCAATCTTTCCCTCCATCTTGGCTAGCGAAAAGTCCAAGGCTCGTTGCCGCGTAAGCCCGCTGAGGGTCGTTGGGGACTGATTCAACCCAGAAGACAGCCCTCTCTCCGCTGGCACCACCCCGAAAAACCTGCTGCCAGCGTTTTCCATAGTCGCTGGAACGGTATAACCCATTGCCAGTTCCGGCATAAATGAAATCAGCCCCTTTTGCCGAAAATGAAATGCAATAAACCGTTGCATTGTCCCCCTGGGTCGTCATCACTTTCTTCCAGTGAGCGCCGTGATCATCTGTCTGGTAGATTCCAGCGGAAGTTCCCGCGTAAACCTCCTGGGAATTCCACGGAGCCACTCCGACAGAGAGAACTTCAGATTCTTTAATCCCGGTCGAAACGTTGTTCCAAGAGACGATCTCTTGTCCATATAGAGAAGATGATAAAACAAGTGACGCGACAAGACATAAAATGAATCTCATTGAATCCCCCCTTTTGGTTTCTGTCATTGTAGAGGCAGTTCCCTGTGCCAGCCCCTACTAACACAGACGTTCCCAGCAACGATTTTCTTGCAAAGATTTTTTGTAACTGTTCAGGTACCACTTATAAAACATAACTCATTATTAATGAATATGTCAGCGTAATGATATACTCTCCAATCGACAAAAAATGGCAGAAAATGAGTCATTTCTCATATGAAAAAGTTCCACTTACAACAACAAGAAGTATGTCTGAGCTTATGAGACACAAGAAATTGTACCTGAATAGTTACGATTTTTTTGTTTTTTTGTAACTATTCAGCCCATTGTCGTTCTGAGCGGGGTACATCCCAGTTTTGTGGGGTTATTTTTGTGAAAACCAGCCACCTTGCCCCATAATGACTATATGAGAGGTGAATAGTTACGTTTTTTTAACGATCTTCTATCAGCGACACTTTGCCATCCGTGACCTCACCGAAATCTGCGCCACTATCCGACACATGTTGCGACTCCCTCTGTGTTATCACCCATTTCAATTTATCAGGATCCTCATGGGAAATCAAGTTTGAATCGAAGAAATTTTAGGGAAGGTAAAGGGAAATCAGAAGTCCAAAATTTGACTTGGACATCAATTATCTGATATAGTTGAATCCTGGAAAAGAGGTCGTTTATGGACATCGACACTTATATTAGTGTATCTTCTGAAATTTGTCATGGGCAACCCTGTTTTAAAGGTACCCGCATCATGGTTTACCTGATCCTAGAAATGTTGGAAGCGGGTGAAACAGTAGAACAGATCTTAAAAAGTTACCCTTCCCTCACTCTAGACTCTGTTCGAGCCGCCTTGCATTATGCTGCAGAAGTGATCAAATCGGAGCGTTTCTTTCCTTTCTCTTCTACTGCTTGAAATGCGCTTCTTACTTGATGAAAATATGCGTGCTGAAATAGCCGAATTCTTAAAGCGACGAGGCTATGATGTTCTTTTTGTCCCAAAGGGACTCAAGAATGGAGAGGCGCTTGCTCTTGCAGAACGAGAATCACGAATTTTGATTACCTTTGATAGTGACTTCGAAAATGATCTCATGTATCCTCCTTCGAAATATCATGGAATGATACGAATCAGAATTCATCCTCCTCATGTCGTGAAATTAACACAAGCTCTTGATAACTTGATGTATAGGAATTTCAAAGTTTCTGTTGATTCCCCTCTCCCCTTTGGGGAGAGGGCTAGGGTGAGGGGGGATGCTGAAGCGACTCACAACCCTCACCCCAACCCTCTCCCTTAAAAAGGGAGAGGGGGAAGGAAGTTGCCGCCGTAGGCGGTCTATGTTCTTACAGAAAATAGCCCCAACAGATTTTCCAAAGAAATTATTTATACTCGAAGAAACTGGATTTCGGATTCGGGTTTAAACTACTTGTGAGCGTGCTTTGTGTGAAATTGCTTTCCCCTGCCGAAAGGACAAGAAAATTTTAGGTAGGATTTCTAGATGATAGAAATTACATCAGAGGTTCGGTTCGGTCATGGCGGGCAAATTTAAGATTTTTTCGACTTGATCTTTCGGGAGGAGTTTCTTCTCTAGGACAAGGTCTCGGATTCGCTTGCCACTTTGGAGCGCTTCTTTTGCGATTTCAGCCGCTTTAGCATAGCCAATGTACGGATTGAGAGCGGTGACAATAGTGACATTCCGCTCGGCTAATTCTTTGCACCGGCTTTCGTTGGCTTGAATGCCCACTACACAGCGCTGCGTAAAAACGTGCGTGGAGTTTGTCAGAATTTCCATTCCATGACAGAGATTCCACGCGATGAGCGGGAACATTACATTGAGTTCCAACTGCCCTGCCTGCGCCGCCAGTGTCATGGCGGTGTCCAGACCGATGATCTGAAAAGCGACCATATCCATCATCTCCGCCATGACCGGGTTGACTTTAGCCGGCATAATTGAAGAACCCGGCTGCACCGGAGGGAGCGAGATTTCCCGAATTCCTGTGGATGGGCCGGAACTGAGCAACCGCAGGTCATTGGCGATTCGGATTAAATCTGTCGCCAATACCCGCAGGGCTCCTGAAACAGTCAGAGAAGGAGAGGCGCTCTGCATCGCTTCAAAATAATTATCGGTGGCAGTCAATTTCTCCCCGACCAGCTCTGAGAGGACCTGTGGCATTTTCTGACGGTATTGCGGATGGCTGTTCAAACCGGTGCCGACAGCGGTCCCCCCGATCCCCAGAACACGCAACCCGGCGATGGTCTGATCAATTCGTTTGCGGTTTTTTTGGACCGCCGCGGCATACCCTGAAAACTCCTGTCCTAATCGAATCGGTGTCGCATCCTGCAAATGGGTCCTTCCTGTTTTGATGATCTTGTCAAATTCCTTTGATTTTTTCTCGAGGGTCTTCTGAAGTTCTTCTAGAGCCGCATCCAACTTTCTCCAAAGCAGAACCCCACTGACCCGGACCGCGGTCGGGATGACATCGTTGGTGGACTGGGACATATTGACATGATCGTTGGGGTGCACTAGATCATACGTTCCTCGTTTTCCTCCGAGGATTTCATTCGCTCGGTTGGCAAGGACTTCGTTCACATTCATATTGTGCGAAGTTCCAGCCCCTGCTTGATACGCATCAACGATGAATTGATCCCGCAATTTGCCGGTCAAGACCTCATCCGCCGCTTGAGTGATCGCTTGAGCTTTTGCTTTATCCAGCAAACCCAACTCGGAATTGACCCGCGCCGCTGCTTTTTTAATTAAGACAGTTGCGTCGACAAAAGTAGGATGGGCTTTCAACCCACTGATCGGAAAATTTTCCACCGCTCGAACCGTTTGCGCCCCATAATAGGCGGACTCAGGGACTTCTTTAATGCCTAGGGAATCTTTTTCTTGGCGGGTAGTCATCGGTGAGATGTATTATACAAAATTGTGACGACCTGCAACAGCCTTTTCTAAATGTTCTATTAATTCCACCCCATTAAC
>JAHFFC010000047.1:0-1315 GCA_023248175.1 Candidatus Omnitrophota bacterium
GATATAATCAATCACCGACGTCGAAAATTTAATATTGGGATGATCCACTGACCCTTGCGGTTCGAAACGAGTGAAGGTAAACACATCCACGAATTCTTCCAGAGGAACTCCGTACTGCAACCCAAGAGAAACGGCAATCGCGAAGCAGTTCATCATGCTCCGGAACGCCGCCCCTTCCTTGTGCATATCAATGAAGATTTCGCCAATCTTTCCATCGTCATACTCGCCGGTACGCAAGTAGACTTTCTGCCCTCCTACTTTCGCCTCAACCGTGAACCCGCCTCGTTTCTTTGGAAGGCGCTGACGTTCTAATCGAGGAGTCTCTTCCGCCTCTGCCGGACTCTTCGCGCTCTCACTGGAAGAACTGTCCCCCCTGGTGTTGAGCGGTTGAGACATTTTGCATCCATCGCGGTAAAGAGCCACGGCCTTTAATCCGAGCCGCCAGCTCTCGATGTAAATTCGTTCGATCTCCTCAACGGTAATTTCGTTCGGCAAGTTCACCGTCTTTGAAATAGCACCGGAGATAAACGGCTGCGCGGCCGCCATCATCCGAATATGCCCCATCGGCGCGATAAACCGGTGTCCGTACCGTCCGCACTTATTGGCACAGTCAAAAATCGGCAGATGATCCGCCGTTAAATGAGGAGCCCCTTCCACTGTCATGGTCCCGCAGATGACTTGAGCCGCTTCCTCAATCTGTTCCGCTGTAAAACCGAGCGTTTTGAGGAAATCAAATTCTAAGTTTTTGTACTGCTCCGGTTTAAACCCAAGCCGCTGCAATGTCGACTCTCCAAGAGTCCAAACATTGAAGGCGTGACTCAACTCGAACGCTCCCGGCAGTACCGATTCCACTTTCTTCAGATCCTCCACCGTGAGTCCCTTTGCCGTCAATGTCTGTTCATTAATATGAGGCGCTCCTTTGAGGGTCATGGTTCCAACAACATAGGTGATAATGTCGCGAATCTGTGACTCCGCGTAGCCGAGCCGTTTGAGCGCCGTTGGAATGGATTGGTTCACGATCTTGAAGTAGCCGCCGCCGGCCAGCTTCTTGAATTTCACCAGCGCAAAGTCCGGTTCGATGCCGGTTGTGTCGCAATCCATCAACAACGCGATCGTTCCAGTCGGAGCGATCACCGTCGTCTGCGCGTTGCGATAACCGTATTTCTTTCCGGTCTCAACGACGGCATCCCAGTCTTCCCGCGCCGCTTTGAGCAGATCGGCATCACAGAGCCGGTCATCAATGGCATAAGCGGCCGCCCGATGCATTTCCATGACCTCCAGGAACGGCTCCTGATTTTTTTCATAGCCGGGGAAC
>JAHFFC010000047.1:1325-6931 GCA_023248175.1 Candidatus Omnitrophota bacterium
ACGGCCCTTTATCCGCCGCGATTTCAGCCGAGACCCGGTAAGAGTGGCCGCAAAGAATGGCTGTCAACGCAGAGGTGATCGCGCGAGCTTTGTCACTATCATAAGGAATACCACTGACCATTAGCAGAGTTCCCAGATTGGCGTATCCTAGCCCAAGCGGACGATAATCGTGGCTGTTGCGGGCAATCTTTGCCGTCGGATAGGAAGCGAAATCAACGATGATCTCCATCGCCGTGGTAAAAAGGCGAATCGCCTGACGGTATCCTTCGATATCAAAGGTTCCATCCTCTTTCAAAAACTTCATTAAATTGATTGATGCCAAATTGCAGGCAGAGTCGTCGAGGAACATGTACTCGGAGCACGGGTTACTTGCATTAATGCGTCCGCTCTTCTTGGAGGTATGCCATTTGTTAATGGTCGTATCAAACTGAACTCCGGGATCGGCGCAAACCCATGCCGCGTCCGCGATCTGGTGCATCAAGTCGCGCCCTTTATAGGTCTGGGCAACTTCGCCCGTCGTGCGGAATTTTGTCTGCCAGACACCATCGTTGAGATATGCCTGCATGAATTCATCGGAGATTCGCACCGAGTTATTTGAATTTTGTCCGGATACGGTCTTGTAAGCTTCGCCGTTAAAATCGGATGGATAACCATTTTCAATCAGGAGGCGAACCTTCTTCTCTTCCTTGAGTTTCCAATTGATGAAGTCGCTAATCTCAGGATGATCCATATCCAGACAGACCATCTTGGCGGCTCGCCGGGTTGTCCCTCCTGATTTTGTCGCCCCTGCCCCTTTGTCTAAAACCTCCAGGAAAGACATGAGTCCCGAGGATGTCCCTCCTCCTGAAAGTTTTTCCTGATGCCCGCGGATTTTGGAAAAGTTAGTCCCTGTGCCGGATCCAAACTTGAACAACCTCGCCTCATTTTTAGCGAGCTCGAAGATGGACATCAAATCATCCTCGACCGACTGAATGAAGCAGGCACTCAATTGCGGATGAGAATAGGCATCGTGGGTTTGCACAACCTCACCCTTCTCAAAATCCCAATACCAATTCCCGCCACTTCCTGAAATTCCATATTGCTGATAGAGACCGCAATTGAACCAAACTGGCGAGTTAAAGGCTCCGATTTGATGAATGAGTAAGTATGAGAGCTCTGCTTCAAAAGCCTCTGATGCTTCGGTATTCTCAAAATACCCCCCGAGTTCTTCCCCCGCTACGCGAAGCGTATGAGCAACTCGGTAAACCGTCTGGCGGACGCTGGTTTCTAGCCCTGTCCCCGGAACTCCCGATTTGCGGAAGTATTTGGAGGCGACGATATCGGTCGCCAACTGCGACCAATCTTTTGGGACCTCCACCCCCTCCATATGGAACACCGTGGAGCCGTCCGGATTGGTAATACCTGAGTTCCGCCTGACATATTCCACCGCGTCCAGAGGATTAACTCCCTTTTGTGTGAAGCGGCGATTGATTTTATTGGTGCCTGATTTTGTTTCGGATGGCGATTTGTTGTCTGTAAGAATTATCTTCATTTTGGTTCCCCCGTTTACTCACTGCAGTGATTGATGATAACTGACTCTGTTTTACCCTCCTCCCCTGTTATCCAATTTAGTCTCTCTGCCTAGCGATGTCAAGTGAAAAAGTACAACATTTAGTGGTTGGTTACCGGTAGAGACGCAAAATGTCGTATTTGGTGTTCCTTTGGGCGGGGAACTTTCCGGCCTTTCGGATCATCCGCAAAACCTGCTCAACGGTGGTTTCATATTTGAGTCCTGTCGCGCTGATGACCCGCTCCTCCATGAGGACTCCTCCCACGTCGTTGGCACCGAAAGAAAGACCGAGTTGGCAGACTTTGTGCCCTTCTGTCACCCATCCGGCCTGAACATTTTTGAAGTTGTCCAGGACCAGACGGGAAATGGCCAGCATCCGGAGATAATCAAAACCTCCTGTCATTTGAATATTTTCTAATTCTGTTTCTTTAGGCGAGAAAGACCACGGAATGAAAGCACGGAATTTCCCGGTTCTATCCTGATGCTCTCGAACTCGAAACAGATGCTGCATTCTTTCTTCGAGAGTTTCGATGCTTCCAAACATCATCGTCGCCGTCGTGTACATGCCGAGTTCGTGAGCGATTTCCATCACTTCAAACCATTCATCAGCGGAAATTTTTAACGGGCTGATTTCATTGCGGACGCGGTCGGTTAGTATTTCCGCTCCACCGCCGGGAATGGAATCGAGACCGGCCAGTTTCAATTCAGTGATTGCTTCCCGCAAAGTTACCTTCGAGACACTCGCCATATGATGAATCTCTGCTGCTGAATAAGAATGCATCTGAACACTGAAACGTTCCTTAATCTGGCGGGTCAGCTTGACATAATAATCCAGTCCAAGACGCGGATGATGCCCCCCTTGGAGTAACACTTGTGTTCCACCGAGAGCAACCATTGCCTCGACTTTTGCCAAGATTTCATCGTTGGAGAGGAGATAACCGTCTACGTCCCCCTCATGGCGGTAGAAAGCGCAGAATTTGCAGAGCGTGACGCAAACATTGGTGTAGTTGAGATTGAGATCAATCAAAAACGTCACGATGTCATTCGGATGCAATTGTTGACATTGATGATTGGCGGCTCTCCCTAATTCCAAAAAGTCAGCATCGAAAAGCGCCATGGCTTCGTCAAATTCCAGACGATTCCCTTCGTGGGCTTTCTGCAAAACTTTTTCAACTTCTGGTCTGGTTTGAATGGTTGCCGTTGTCATCAGTATTCCTTTCTTTATTTCCGTTCTCCCTTAGGTCTTCCTTCCCTGTGACCCCCTTTTTCTCCTCCATGTCTCTCACGATGTCCGCCATGCTCTTCCATGGTGCCACCCCGATGTCCCTCGCCTCCCATCCGTTTCTCTTCTCCCATATGTTTGCCCGGATGTTCTTCTCCTCCTCGACGACGCTCAATGCCCTTTCCATGATGTTCTTTTTCACCCATCTCTTGTCCTAGATGTTCCTTACCTGGATGCTCCTTCATTCCTTCTTCTATTCTCTCATATCGTTTTTCCATTCCTTCTTCACGATGCTCCCGATGTTCCTCTCGGTGTTCCTGCCACTCTTCTCGTCTCTTGTCCATCTTCTCGCGATGCTGCTCTGTCATCTCCTGAAAATGTCCTTGCCTTTTTTCCATCTGTTCTCGGTGCTGTTCTACTTTCTCCTGATGATGTTCTACTGCTTCCTGACGGTGCGACTTCATCTCTTCCAATCTCTGCTTGGCCTGAGCGATTTCTTCGCGGAGATGCTGTTTCATCTTTTCTTTCTCTGCCTGCCGCTGTTCCTGCCACTCGTGATACTCTTCTTTCATTTGACCCTTGAGAGACTTCAATTCATTCTTGAGCTGTTCCATTTCAGGATCAGGAGTTCTTTGGGCGGATGCTGGATTGTTCTCATTCTCTGCAAAAACCAGTTGCCCACACTCTGTCCTGAAGAAGGCAAGCCCCAGCATCGCCACGATGAAAATTGTTCTATGCACCGACTGTCGCCGACGGAATGTTAACATAGACTTTTTCCTCCCCTATTCGTTTGACCCATTGATAAAATGTCACAAGCCCATCTCTGTGGGAACTGTCCAACACATAATTGAATCTCTTCAGATAGGACTCGACCCCTCTGATGCCGCTCCATCTCTTCTCTGCTTCACTCACCATTTCTGTCCAATGAAGTCTACTGTACTCCATAGCTTCCTTTAGTCTTTGAGAGACAGCTTGCAATTCAACCGGATGCTCTTTGGCCCACTCTTGGGAATAAACCCACAGAGCAAAAACAAACGGAAGAGCTGTCCACTCTGTCCAGATTTTCCCGAGGTCGTAGCAAGTCCATTGCTGGGACCATTCCTGTTTTGCCTCCAGTGCCTCGTCGCCGATAGCTAAAATGGCTGGGAACTGATCCCGGATTCCTCTAAAATTCATCCGTCGCTGGAAACTAACCCCTTCAACTCTCCAGCACCTTTCTAATAGGAGGCGAAGGAGTACCACTCCGGTGGCACTAGCGGAAGTCACCGCGATCACTTTTCCTTTGAGCTGCTCTAACGGAACTTGAGAAAAAAGAAGAACGCTTCCAGCCGCAGACCTGACACCAATCCCCAAATCGGGTAAATTGTCATATCGATCTGGATAACGGGCTAATTCAATGGAAGAAAGAAGTGCGACGTCCAGAGCGTTTTGCGCCATTTTTTTGTTGAGTTCGGTTGGAGTCCCAAAGAAGAGCCCCATCACGGGTTCGTCCTGTAATTGCTTTTCCAACCCATAAAGATACGGAAAAGCATTGAGATAAGAAACAATTCCTAAACGTACGGACACTTTAATCTCACTTTGGGTTTAATTCCCCGAAGCTTGCTTCGAATAGTTCCTCCCCTTTGTAAGGGGAGGCTAGGTGGGGTAGAGCGAGGGATAATACGTGAAGCAAGAGTCTCTACCTCCCCTAGCCCCTCCTTACAAAGGAGGGGAATGTTGTGAGATACCCCGCAGCTTCAGCCGAAGGCTGATCTTCTGCCAGAGGCAGATCCGCCTCAGGCGGAGCCTCAGGCATGATGCTGCGGGGAGCATTCATTCTGCTTTTTGTTTCCTGCCTACTGCTTTCTGGTCCTTTTCAGAGCCATAGTACGTGACGAAACTCGTTGGAGTTTCCCATACTTTAATTTCGTAAAGGGGCAACTCCTTTAACTCTTCCCAAATCCAAACCGCCAGATTTTCCGCCGACGACTGCTTCAGCAAATCGTTGAGATAACCATGGTCCAGCCGCGAGATGACTTTTTCGTTGACAACCTTCTTGAGTTCAACAAAATCAAAGGCAAGCCCGTCTTCCCCTACCGGAGCCCGCACCGTAACATGGAGCTTCCAGGTGTGGCCATGGAGTCTCTCACAACTCCCATGATAGTTTATCAAATTATGTGCCGCGTCGAAAGAAAATTCCTTGGTCACCAGCATGTAAGTCTTTGCTGTCCGCTGAACGTTGTCCGCTGTCCGCTGTTTATTCATGACGCCGCCGCGATAAACCGAATTTGCTCCACCAGATCAGAGACTAATGGCACCGTTTGATCGATCTCCAATTTGGTAGTGTATCTGCTCAAACTAAACCGAATGGTTCCTCGTGCCAGCGGCTCTGGAACCGCCATCGCTTTTAGAACATGAGAAGGTAACATTAAACCCGAGACACATGCCGAGCCCGATGAAACACAAACGGCTCGATCGCTCAACGCCAGAATCAGAGTTTCTGAATCGGCATTTTGAAAACTGACCAGGCTTGTATTCGGCAATCGCTCCGTCCGTTTTCCATGAATCACCATCTTTGAGATTCGATTCTCCAACTCTCCTTCCAACTGGTCCCTCAATTGCCGAATTCGCTCTATCTCTTCTTGTTTTTGCGATATCAATCCTTCGCAGGCCTTTCCTACTGCTGCAATCCCCGGAACATTTTCGGTCCCTCCCCGTCGGTCCCGCTCCTGATGCCCTCCCAGAATGAGCGGCTTCCAAGGAGTCCCCTTCCTTATATAGAGTACCCCGATTCCCTTAGGAGCATGGAGCTTGTGCCCCGAGAAAGAGAACAAACCGATCGGGATTTCTTTCAGA
>JAHFFC010000048.1 GCA_023248175.1 Candidatus Omnitrophota bacterium
CGCCAGAGTAAACTGGTCTTTCTGGGCAAGAAGATCATTAGCCGTCAAGGATGCTACGCTTGCCACACCATTAAAGGATTTGAGAATGCAAAACCGATCGGAACCGAGTTAACCACCGAGGGAAGCAAAGATCTCCATCAGTTTGACTTTGGCCATGTTGAGATGGAACACTCCCGTCATGCGTGGATTTACCAAAAGCTCAAAGATCCCCGAATCTTTGACAAAGGAAAACTGATCCGCGAATACGATGACAAACTGAGAATGCCCGATTTCAGCTTCAGCAATGAGCAGGCAGAAGCGCTGACGACGTTCGTGTTGAGCTTAACCAAAGATCCCATTCCTCTAGAGATGCAGCGGCGGCTTAATCTAAAGGAACAACAGGTTGAAAAGGGACGCTTTATCGTCTCCAAGTATAACTGCAACGGCTGTCACACCGTTGACGGTAAACCGGGTAAGTTATGGGAATCAGCCAGCGATAAAGGGAGTGCTCCCCCTATTCTCGATGGCGAAGGGGCCAAAGTGCAGGAAAAATGGATGCATGATTTCTTAAAACAACCTCACACCATTCGGCCGTGGCTCACCTATCGAATGCCAACGTTTGGATTGAGTGAGGAAGAAATCACTCATATCGTGCAATACCTTACCTATTTATCAGGACAGGAGGTTTCTTATCAAGGGTTGCAATTACCACCGACAACGCAGGAGAAATTAGCCGTGGGAGAAACTCTCTTCACGAAATTCCAATGCACCAAGTGCCACCAATCCGATCCCAGCAGTGCCAAGATGGGAGCTTCCTTCCTCGCACCGGATCTGCGATTCGCCAAGGAACGACTCAAACCGGACTGGGTCGCCCAGTGGCTTGAAGATCCGCAAAAACTCCAGGCCGGCACCATGATGCCTGGTTTCTTCCCAGATGGTCAGACGCCCATCACCGACCTCTTAGGCGGCGACGCCCACCAGCAGATTGAGGCCATTCGGGATTATCTGTATCGCTATGATCCCCAGGAACATGAGAGCTCACAGAAATAGGGCGAGAGACCAGCATCTCCATTTGACAGGTTAAGAAAAGAAAAAGGGGAAATAATTGCCCATTCGAGTAGATTTTCTCAGGTCGTTTGACCGCAGCCAAAATATCCTTCCCCCTCTACCTTTTATTTCGACACAGGCGCCATAGACTTACCGGAAAAAGGACATGCCGCTCCCCCTTGTACGGTTTGATAGCACTGAAGGGCGTAGCACCAGAGTCCCAATACAGAAAGGATAATGATTACTGCGCTAATGACCTGCCCTAAAAGTTTGATCTTCTTTTTTTCTTTTAAAGCAGCCAAAAGGACAAAATATCCTACTCCCAGCGCAACTAATAATACCCCTTTCCCTAGACCGAGATATCCATATTCATCCATTATCTGAATCCTCCTCTGGGTTGACCACCTACTTCTCTTTCTCTGCTCTTTCTCTGTTCTCCATCCACTCCTGTTTTTCTTCCTTCTCTAGCCCCTCTTGCTGATCCGAATCCGACTGATCTGATTTAAACTGAACTAGTACGTCACCGCTAAAATAAAAATGTTTAGTCTTAGAGAGAAATTTGTAGTCAATAGGAACGTTGGGGTAACGCCCAGTATATACCCATTCCTCCTGCGGATTTCCCCATGGATCCGGTTCCATGGAAATAATCTGATCAGGGTCTCCCCACTTCATCTTAACCTCTTCTTTGGTCCAGCCGATTCTGGCTTGTTTGGTACCAAAGGGATGGGTCATGACATCTTTTGGAGTGGGGACGTCAACTTCTGCGCAGCCAATGATCAGAAGACAGAAGAGAGAAGAGAGAAAACAGAAGACAGACCTCATGAAGTTGTTCCTTTTGCTCGGAAAACCTGATCGCCTGTCCGGACTTGATCTTTGACCTCAAGTCCAATCTCCTGTCCCTTCTTCCCCGCAGAAATGGGTTCATGATCTAACTGTATAGAAGTGACCACTTGAGTGAAATCAGTCGTGTGTCCTTTGACGTGGATGGTATCGCCTATCGCAAGGCCTTGCTTCAACTTCACAACCGCTGCATTAACGTGAGCGAAATAGTGAGTCACTTCCCCGATAAAATCTTTTCGATTCTTCGCGGAACTCTTTGTTGCTTTTTTAGGTGGGGCTTTTTTACTCTCCGCCTTAACTTGAACTTTCTTAACTATTTTCTTACTCGGTCTCTTTTTAAGGATTCCTTTTTTGCTTCCCTTTTTCTTGGATTTTTTTATTGGGCTCATTGATTCTCCCTCCCCTTTTTAATCCAACCTTATGAGCGATTTCGTAGAACTCTTCTTGATTAATTTCGTCTAGCTGTTTCCCTTTCTTGCGAAGACGCTCATTAAATTTGATTGCCTTCTCCTGCATCACTCCGTGAGTTTCCTTGGACCCTCCAAAAAGACGAAAATTCTCCCCTTTGGTAATGCGGATGTGTCCGTCACTACCATCAAATCCAAGTCCTAGAAGTAAACTCTGGTCATGCATGAGGTCATTGTACTACAAGGAATAGTATATCTCAACACCCAACTGAAACTTCAAATTCCAAGCACCAAATAACAAGCACCAAATAACAAATCACAAACAAATTACAAATTACAAATTACAAATCACAAATGACAAATCATGTAACTATTAGTCGTCAGGGGTCAGTTATCCATTCAAAATTCATTTAATCATCGCTCCCGGTGCGATTGGCCGATCCAGAGTCAAAATCGCCATCCCTTTATCATCGGACGCGGCTAATAACATGCCGTTACTCTGCACCCCTCGAATCGTCGCTGGCTCTAGGTTGGTCACAATCACTACTTGTCGTCCGACCAACTGCTCCGACGTATAATGCAACCGAATCCCGGCAACAATTTGCCGTGTCTCATTGCCTAAATCAATCTCGATAACGTAAAGCTTATCCGCATTAGAATGGGGTTCCACCTTTTTGATTGTTGCAACTCTTAAATCGATCTTTCGAAATTCGTCAATCGTCATGATGGCTCCTTGAAAATCCTAATCAGCTGGGGTAATATGAGTCCCAGCTTCCCAGCTAATTTGAAGTATTTACGACTAATAACTTCGGCTCCATCATCTCTTCCATGGCATATCGAATCCCCTCTCGCCCCAAACCGGATTCTTTCGTACCGCCGTAGGGCATGGAATCAATCCGGTAGGTCGGTATCTCATTAATCATCAAGCCCCCTACTTCCAAAAATAGATAGGCAAGATGAATGAGCCGAATATCATAAGTGAAAATTCCTGCCTGCAACCCATAGCGGCTGTTGTTCATCAAAGCCAGGGCTTGTTGAAAATCCTGATAAGGCTCCACCGTTACTACGGGTCCAAAAACCTCTTCACAGTTAATTTTCATTTCGGGTGTTGTGTCTGTCAGCACAGTCGCTTCATAGAAACTTCCATTTCGTTTTCCGCCGCAGAGGATTTTGGCTCCTTTTGATTTTGCCTCGTTCACCCAGTTTTCAACGCGCTCCGCAGCTTCCTGACTGATCATAGGGCCTAAATCGGTATCCTCCTTTATAGGATCGCCGCTTTTCAATTTTTTCGTCCGCTCGATCAGTGAGGCGATAAACTTTTGATACAAAGATTGATGCGCGTAGATCCGTTGAACAGAGATGCATGTCTGCCCGGAATAAAGAAAAGCTCCATAGGCGCACCGCTCCACGGCTAATTCCAACGGAGCATCTTGGTGAACAATGACACCGGCATTCCCCCCCAGTTCCAAAGCCACTTTCTTTTTTGTTGCCTGTTGACGGAGCTGCCAGCCGACTTTGGCGCTGCCGGTGAATGTCAACATTCGAATCCGGTTATCTGTAATCAACTTTTGTGCAACTGCAATTTCACAAGGAAGCACGCTGACCGCTCCGGGAATCAATGAGCTCTGGGCGATAATCTCCGCCAATAACAAAGCAGTGATCGGCGTCTGCGGAGCCGGTTTTACCAAAACCGGGTTTCCAGCCGCAATCGCTGGAGCCACTTTGTGAGCAATAAGGTTGAGTGGAAAATTAAAGGGAGTAATGGCGGTGATTGGGCCAATAGGGAATCGCCGATAAAACCCCATTCTCCATTCTGCCCCCTTCAATAAATCTAATGAAAGGAGTTCTCCTCCGATTCGTTTTGCCTCTTCCGCCGCCCAAGAAAAGAGAGCGGCGGCCCGTCCGACTTCTTTTCGGGAAGCCTGAATCGGTTTGCCGTTTTCTAAAGTCATTGTCTTGGCAAACTCTTCCGCGCGGGAATTAAGCTGGGTGGCAATCTGTGTCAAAACATTTGCCCGCTCATATGAAGGCATCGCGCGAGTGGTTTTAAAAGCCTCTACCGCTCGCTCAATGGCGAGGTCAATATCTTCCTCCGAGGCTAGGGAAACCTCTCCAACAACTTCCCCGTTATAGGGATTATTCACTTTCAACGTCTTATCGCTTCGTTTGAAAGCCCCTGCAAGATAAAAGGGCCGATGAGTCATGTTAACGCCGAAAACATCGCATCATACAAGCGGGTATAGAGAGGATTTTCCCCGTAGAGTTGCGCGTGTTTTCCCTCGGATACCAAATGGCCCTCGTCCATAACCAGAATACGATCGGCATCTTGGATTGTTGAAAGACGATGGGCGATGATCAATGTGGTTCTGTTTTTCATCAGGTTTCTCAGAGCTAAGCGGATCAGTTCCTCGGTTTCTGTGTCGAGATTTGAAGTCGGTTCATCCATTAACAGAATCGGTGCATTTTTCAGCAGAGCCCTGGCGATGGTAATCCGCTGTTTCTGTCCGACGGAAAGACGAATTCCCCTCTCCCCTACCCAGGTTTGGTACCGTTTCGGCAGATGTTCAATAAAACTGTCAATATAACAAGTCCTCGCCACCGCCTGCACTTCTGATTCGGTGGCGTTTGGTTTAGCGTAAGTAATATTCTCCCATATTGTGCCGTTAAAAAGAAACGGCTCTTGGAAAACCATGGAAATTTGGCTCCGAAGAAAATCTAAAGGAATCTGTGTCAATGGTTGTTCATCGAGATAAATTTCTCCGGATTGAATCAGATAAAATCGCGGGATCAGTTTGAGAATGGTGCTTTTACCTGCGCCACTGGGGCCCACTAAAGCGATTTTCTCTCCCCTTTCCACTGAGAAGGAAATATTGTACAGAACCGGACGGTCTTTTTGATAGGCAAAGGTAACGGCGTGGAATTGAATATTCCCACTCACCCCTTCGACGGAGTTTACCCTGAGCGAAGTCGAAGGGCTCAGGACAGGCCTATCCCTCTCCCCCTTTCCTATCATCTCCTCTCCCCCTGAATTTAATTCTCTTACCAGGACTATCGGCTCTGCCGGTGTTTCCAGAATTTCAAAAACCCTTTCCCCTGCCGCAATCGCGTGTTGAACCATATGATTCAGAGAATGGATTTGATTGACCGGTTCATAAAAAAGTCCCAGATAAGAAATGAAAGCCACCAGCTCTCCCAGAGTTAAGGTTCCTCGCATGACCTGACGAGAACCATCAATAAGAATAAGTACTACTCCCATCGCTGCCAGAAGACGCATCGTCGGTGAAAAAACAGACCAGATCTCTGCGACCTTTAATTGGCTGTCGGAGTAGGTCCTATTTTTCTGGGAAAAGTTTTCTTCCTCATGGGCCTCGCGGCCATAAATTTTTATCTCTCGAATCCCGGAAATCCGATCCTGTAAAAATCCGATCATCTCCCCCAAATTGTGGCGAATGATTTGATAGTACTTATGTACCGTCCGCGTAAAAATAATGGCTGAAATAGCCAGTAACGGAATCGGCAGAAGAGCCACACAAGCCAATCGCCAGTTCATTGCAAAGAGAACGCAGGTAATCCCGATCAAGGTCAATAGCGCTACCACGAATTGTTCAGTTCCGTCAATAAAGACTCTCTCGACATTATTGATGTCGTCATTGACACGGCTCATCAACTGACCCGTTGAGGTTTTCTCATAGAAGGGAATCGGCAGACGCTGCAAGGCGGCATAGACGTCGTTTCTCATCGCAAAAATAACCCGTTGTTCCAGAGTGTTATTAGTTCGGATGCGAAGAGAATTGGCAATGTTTCGTAAGACGTAAGCGCCAACGACACCAGCGACTAAAAGAGTGAGATAGTGTCGGTCACCGGAAGGAAGAGCTTTATCAATGAGGAGTTTGATGAACCACGGAGGGATTAGATCAAAAAGAGTCGTTAAAACAGCAAAAATCAGCATCCCCCACGCTAGATGCTGATTTTTGTGAATGTAACTGAAAACCCTTAGGATGGAACGCCCCAACTTACTGCGCACGTCTTCGCCGGACAGGGATATCTCTTCCTTGATCATCGTAGTCTTGATCATCGTAGTACTGCTCTTCCTCATAATACTCTTCTTGGGCAGGGGCTTGTTGCTGGCCACCTCCAAGCGCATCCATCAAAACGCCGCCGATGATGCCGGTTCCAGCGCCGACGGCTGCCCCTTTTCCGGCGTTACCGCCAGAAGCACTTCCAGCAATCGCTCCAATGGCTGCGCCCCCTAATCCCCGCTTCAACAACGTTCCCGCCGCGTCATTCTGCTGGGTCGGTGCGGGTCGAGGAGCTGGCCGAGGTGCAGGGCGTCTCCGAGATTTTTTCCTCCGAGGAGGCGGTGGCGCTTGAGCTTGCTCGTCTTCTTCATAATATCCTTCGTCATAATATTCCTCTTCTTCATAGACAGGGGCTTGCTGCTGTTGTCCAACCCCACCTCCCAAAGCATCCATTAATGCCCCGCCGATAATGCCGGTCCCAGCGCCGACAGCCGCCCCTTTTCCGGCATCACCACCGGAAGCACTTCCGGCAATCGCTCCAATGGCTGCGCCCCCCACTGCCTGTTTGAGAATCTTTTGCGCCTGGCTCGGT
>JAHFFC010000049.1 GCA_023248175.1 Candidatus Omnitrophota bacterium
TGGATTTCGCCTCGGCCACCGTTATCCAGGACGGATGCGTGTGGTAAAAGACATCTTTGTCGGACACTACCACCGGGAAAAACTTTGGCCCTATTTGGGGAGGCAGTATTTACTCTCAAGAGGGCGTGTTTGGCTGGTAGGAACCCACAATCGTGCCAAGACTTACGCGGCAAAAACAGCGCTCATCCAGATTCCAGTTCCTCTTCTGATGGGTTTTGTTGTGATGACTGCTGGAATAGTACCACGATCCGTGTTCGTTCTCTTGGAATTGGGATTAACCGGGCTCTTTGCCGCGTGCAATTGGAAATTTCTCCAGTCCATCCCAGCGACTGAACCCTTCGGATTTCGGCTTTATGCTCTGGGGATGCAGTGGATTCGCAATATAGTTTTCTCAGCCGGTATTTTTGTTGGATTGATTGATCGAGTTCGAGGGAAAACGCCCCTCTATCGGAACTGACACCTTTGACGAGGATGTGTAAAATACAACTCAAAGTTACCTATTGCAGGACCTTTAATAATGATTGTTCCGCTGGGAGAGAAACATATTAATGAAGTGGCTTCTATTTATGCCAGTGAACTTCCTTCAAGTTTGCTGGTCCTCTTAGGGAGGGATTTTCTGGGAAAGTTCTACTACAAACACGTGGCTAAACATCCCCAGTCGGTCAGTTTTGTTTATTTAGTCCATGGGAAAGTAGCAGGGTTTGTTGTAGGAGTCAGAGAAGCGAATAGTTTTTTCAACAGGTTAGTGAAAGCATATTTCGGGGAATTAGTGCTTGTTTTATTCATTGCTGTCTGCAAGAATCCGTGGCTTTTGGGATCGATCATAAAGGCTGTCGGTTTTATGCTGTCAAAACCCAAAGGATACGAGACAGAAACGGACGACGCAGAGATCATTACCCTTGCCGTGCGGCCTGAATTTCGTACACTGGGGTTCTTTAAGGATCACGGGGTCAAGGTTGCCAATGAACTGATCTCTGTGGTTTTGAATGAATTCAGGAAAACAGGGGTTCGAAGGGTAAAGGCCTTTATTGAGAAACCGAATTTCCTGGCCCAGTTTTTCTACAAGAACTTCGGGTTTCGGTACGTCTGTCCGCTGAGGATCTACGATATGGAATCCGGTTTATATCTGCTGGAGTTAGCCGGCGCAAAATGAACGAACGGCATGGCTGTATCTCAATTGATTGCGATACGATAAGTGACTACTTGGTTGCCTATCAAATCCATCCTTTCTCGCAAAAAGGCGATCAGACCTTGGATCCTGTCTACGCGAAGGGGATTCCCCGGTTTCTGGATCTCTTTGCGGAATTGAACATCAAAGCGACATTTTTCGTGGTTGGCAGAGACCTGACGAATAAGAGCCATCTTAAAATCATCCGGAGGATCGTTGAAGAAGGGCATGAAATCGCGAATCACACATTAAACCATCGCCCAGATTTTTTGGAACTATCCTCCGCCCAAAAAGAAAAAGAGATCATGTGTACTGACCGGATGGCACGGGAGCTGCTGGGAGTTAAGATGGTCGGGTTTAGGGGTCCCGGTTATGAAGTGGACGCAGAAACCTTACGGATTTTGAGAGAGAATGGATACCTCTATGATTGTTCGGTGTTTCCCTCCTTTCTTTTTCCACTCATCAAAATGGCGGTGTGGCTTAAATCGCGAGAGAAAGGCAAGGCAAAGCGTTTTCTGTCCCTGCTGAAAAGATTTGGCCCCTGGGCTATGGCACCCCGCCTGCCGTATCGTCCGGCTTTAGACAAAGTATGGCAAAGAGCAGACCATAACGGGCACCATCGAAATGAAGATAATGCGAATAAGGAAATTCTGGAAATTCCGATTACTGTTTTACCGATTTTGAATCTCCCTTTTTATGGGACTTTTTTGTTGGTGGCTGGAAAAGGATATAGCTGGTTTTCACTTTCGCTAGTAAAAAAGATGACACGGATCCTTTGTTTCGAGTATCATGCTGTTGACCTAGTCCACCTTCAGGAGAATGAGGTGGATCCCCGCTTAACAGTGCATCCGGGACTGACGATACCGCTGGAGAATAAACGAAGTTTTATTCGGGATTGCCTTAGCCAGATGCAGGGACGTTTCCAGCTCCTTACGGGAGAAAATCTTGCAAAACGATACCTCCATAATACGGATCTCAGTCATCGTTCCCTGCTTTAACGAGGAAGAGGGGATTGCTCAGCTTTCCACGAAGTTGAACACGGCTTTTCATCGGCTGAGAGAAAAACAAGCGTACAAAATCGAGCTCGTTTTTGTGGATGACGGGAGCAGCGATTCAACAGCGGCGCTTTTGGGAGAATTTTTCGACGGTAAGGAGATTCCCGCGAAAATAATCCGGCACGCGACCAATCAGGGGATCGGCGCCGCTCAGCGGACGGCGTTTCAGGCAGTCACGGGAGATTACGTGGTGACCATGGATAGCGACTGCACTTATGATCCCATTGAGATTCCAAACATGTTTTCATTAATAGAGAGCGGGGCGGATGTGGTGGTGGCGTCGCCGTATCATCCGGAAGGAAGGGTATGGAATGTGCCGCGGTACCGTCTCTTCCTGAGTCAAAATCTCTCCCGGATTTATAACTGGGTGCTGGAAGCCAACCTCTATACCTACACGAGTCTCTTTCGCGTTTATCGAAGAGAGGTGATAGAAAAGGTGTCATTCAGCGCGGATGGATTTCTGTCAACGGCAGAAATTCTGGTCAATGCCATTAGCGCCGGATTTAAGATCCAAGAGTATCCCGTGCAATTATGTCTGCGCCGGTATGGGATTTCAAAAATTAAAATAGCACAAGTGATCCTGGAACATATCAAATTCATCAGCCGGTTATTATTAGAAAGGACCAATATCCTCAAAAGGAGTTGTTGCTATGGAACCGAAAACTAACCCATGCTAAACTAAGGAGCATCATTAACAACCATATCTTCTATCTTTATGCTTATTTCTTTTCTAGATAACAGGGGTGGTTCGTGACTTCTCTAAATGATCAAATTCTGGTAGAGTTACTTAATCATGCTTCTATCATTCTAAGATACAAAGACTTCTCCTTACTTTGCGATCCATGGCTAGAGGGTGATATTTATGGAGGAGGATGGGGACTTCAGTATGAGAACCCTGGGGCGTTCGATCGGGCAGCGACTTGTACGCATTTATGGATATCTCATCCACATACGGACCACTTGCACCTTCCTACGTTAAAACGCATTGCGGAGAGAAATCCCAAAATGCGTGTGCTGACCAATATCTCCCACAACGCAGACATACAAAGTGTCATTAAAGCGGCTGGTTTTAAAAATATCACCCCGCTCTATGAACGCAAAAAATTAGAGATAAACTCAAGGGTGAGTGTTGTCCGATATCCTTCCGTGAGTATTGACAATATGCTCCTCATTAATGCAGGCCCCTGGCGGGTATTGAATTACAATGACTGTGATCTTCCACAACAGGCAATCCGTGCTTTAATGAAAAAAATAGGCCCTGTGGATATTTTTCTAGATAATTTTAATCATGCCGGCAAATTATTAAAAATTTCATCCGATGATCTGACAAAAAAGAGATTTCAACAAGCTTTCCTTAATGCGATTAACATCGTCGACCCTAAGTGGGTTATTCCATTTGCTTCGATCCATTATTACCGTTATGCTGGGGCATTTCATCAGAACAATTCAATGATGACGATTGAGGAAATCGTGAAATCAGATCCTCGGTGCGTAGAACTCCATGTGGGAGATACGGTAATTTTTAGCAAAAGCGATAAACCGGTATTGGATCGTCGATCCCCCCCCATTCCCCGTCGTCTCTTAGAGCCAAAACAATATCATCAACCAATTTCTTGGGAAGAGTTGGTGTCAACCGGTAAAAAATACCGAGATTTTTTACGGTACCACTTCTTTGACATTACCTTTTGTGCGCTCCCGTTACACATCTTAGTTGAGGATCAAAACCGAATTCTTATTTTTGGTCTCTCGAAAGGGGTTTATGAGGCCACTGGGCAGGATAAGCTGGTGCACATGGCGGCTCACTCCCAATCGTTGCATTACTGGTTTACCAAACCATTCGGTGTCGATGCACTCTGCATCGGAGCTAATTTCCGGGAGCTGTCGGAGGACATTCGTCCCATCTATCGGATTACTTTTGCAGGACAATTGATCACCAATGGGGTTTCACCGCGTCAGCTTATGCAGATGTTGATTTATCCAAAGAAATGGTCTTTTTTCTTCAATCGTCGGGAGTATATCTTAAGTCTTTTCCAAGGTGGTGGCAGTTACCTGTACGAACAGATTACAAGGAAAGGCTGAAGGGATAAGCATCGTTATTGTTATTCCTTACAGGAAGCGTTGGATATTCATTGAGAGGAGTCAGTGATGACACAGCAGACAATCAAAGCAAAAACGCAAAGAATACAGCTTCCATCTGATGGGGATGCCAGTGGGAGAAGTTTTGGCAAGGAAGAGATGGCGTTACTCGAGCAGGTGGTTCGCTCCGGTATTCTGCACGCCACCAAGGGAACAATGACCAAGCAATTGGAATTGGAATTCGCGCAGGTCTACAGCGTCGAACATTGCGTGGCTGTCACTTCAGGAACCGCCAGTCTTCACACCGCTGTCGCGGCCATTGATCCAGAGCCCGGCGATGAGGTCATTACAACGCCGATCACGGATATGGGAGGAATCGCGGCAATTCTTTCCCAGAACGCTCTTCCGATCTTCGCGGATGTGGATCCGAAAACATACAATCTTACGGCGGAGACGATTCAGGCAAAGATCACCCCGCGGACCAAAGCCATTATCGTGGTGCATTTATTCGGCAATCCTTGCGATATGGATCCTATTCTAGAATTAGCGGATAAACATGGCATTCCCGTCATTGAGGATTGTGCGCAAGCTTATTTAACAACTTATAAGGGAAAGTTAGTAGGGACGCTTGGCGCTATTGGCTGCTTCAGTTTGCAGCAAACCAAACAGATGACGGCCGGCGAGGGGGGACTGGCGATTACCCGTAATGATAGTTTAGCCCGCCGGATGCGGCTGTTCCGCGACAAGGCGTGGGGGTATGGCGATCCAAAACCGGATCATTACTTTTTAGCACTCAATTACCGTATGACTGATTTGCAGGGGGCGGTGGCTCTGGCGCAGTTGCGTAAATTAAAGGGAATGGTGGCGGCTCGGCAGAGAACGGCTGGGATGCTCACCGAAATGCTCAAAGGCGTTGAAGGACTTAATCCTCCCAGGGTGACACCTGGAGGATCGCACACTTATTGGCGTTATTGTCTTCAGGCGGATGAAGAAATATTGGGAGTGGACGTCAATCAGTTTGCCTTACTCCTTAAAGAAGAGGGAATCGTTTCGGCTCCGAGGTACATTCAAAAACCGGCGTTTCAATGTGATCTCTTTAAAGAGAGAAAGACTTATGGCGCCAGCCAATTCCCTTATCGAGGCGTCGCCTCGCGGCAAGGATTGCCTGAAGTTGTTTACGATGAGAAGGATTTTCCAAATACGATGAAAGCCCTTTCTCGCGCACTGGTGCTTCCGTGGAATGAGCGGTATACTGAGGAGCATGTGCGCTACATCGCTGAAAACCTGATTGAGACGGCAAAAGAGTGCCTTAAGAAAAATGGCAAATGCTAACGGTAAACTGAACCTAGCTGTCATCGGCTGCGGTCGAATCGCTCAGACACATCTGCAGGCGATTGGGTCTCTTCCACAGACGAACCTGGTGTCGGTCGCGGACATTAATCAAGAGGTTGTGGAGAGTGTCGCTCAGCAATTCAATTGCAAACCCTACCGGGATTACCAGGAGATGATTGCCAGGGAAGCTATCGATATTGTTTGTGTCTGTACTCCTCCCGTCCAGCATCCACAGGTCAGTATAGACGCGCTCTCAAAGGGGATCCATGTTTTATGCGAAAAACCATTCGCCATTGATTCGGCAAGCGCCAGGGCCATGGTAGAGAAAGCCAAGGAAAAGGGACTGCATATTTCGATGGCTTCCAAGTTTCGGTTTGTCAAAGACATCATCAAGGCCAAAGGGATTATAGAATCAGGACTCCTCGGTGAAATTGTCCTTTTTGAGATCACCTTCTGCAGTCGTTTGAATATGCAGGATCGATGGTCTTCCAATAAAGCGGTCTCCGGCGGTGGCGTTCTCATTGATAATGGTAGCCATGCGGTTGATCTCGCCCGTTATCTGGTCGGGCCGATTGCACGCGTGCAAGCGCAGCACGGCAAGCGGATTCAGAAGATCGAAGTCGAAGATACCTCCATGCTCTTTTTTGAAAGCAAAAACGGAGTCTGGGGAAGGGTAGACTTAAGCTGGAGTATTCATAAGGAAAGTGATTTTTACATCCATGTTTTCGGAACCGATGGAATGCTTTCCGTAGGGTGGAAGGCATCGCGCTACCGCCGGAGTGAAAAAGAGAATTGGACAGTTTTCGGCGAAGGGTACAACAAGCTGCAGGCTTTTATTGATCAACACAAAAATTTCATTGAATGCGTTCAGGGAAAGGGTAAACTCGTCATTGATGCGATTGACAGTCTGGAATCGGTGAAAGTGATTGAAACAGCCTACGAATCGAGCCAGACCTTTAAATGGCTGGAGGTAAGTCATGAGTAATGATGCGTTGGATATCAGAGTTCACCTGACCGCGCTCATTGAATCGGGAGTTGAGATTGGCTCAAGGACTGCCATCTGGGACAATGTTCATATCCGAACCGGCGCCAAGATCGGTTCAGACTGTATCGTCGGCGAGAAGAGCTACATCGCTTATAGAGTTTCCGTGGGAAACTTTGTTAAGATCAACGCGTTCGTCTACATTTGCGCGGGAGTGACGATTGAAGATTTCGTCATGATCTCT
>JAHFFC010000050.1 GCA_023248175.1 Candidatus Omnitrophota bacterium
ACTTCCTCACCGGTGTTTTGGAAACTGTCATCGAGGAGGAAGCAATCTTTCAATGGAGAATCGAGTAGGCGTTTTAAGAGAGAGAATTCAAAATAGACATCGGCGTCCATTATCAAAAGATCGCTGTCAAAATAGGAGGCACTCGACCAGAGAGAAACAATATTCCCTTTGGTGAAATCCGGATTCTCGACAGGGATTACTTTTGTGCCAGAAAGGAGTTTCTGCTCCGAATCCAGAAAGGCAAGGATCTTTTCTTTTTGATAGCCGACCACAATGACAATTTCTTGAACGCCGCAATTAACAAGTCCCAGCAGAGTCCGTTTCAGCAACGGTTCTCCCTGGACTTCCACCATGCACTTGGGTCCCTGTTTTGCTAAAGGACCGAGTCGTTTACCTCTGCCTGCCGCTAGAAGGATTGCACGCACATCTTAAGAATAATACAAATGCCTCCCAAAAGGCAAATGAAGACTCCTTGCATCAGAAATTCCCCAAGTTGACTGATGACGTTGATAACCCTAAAACTCCCCCTTTGAAAAAGGGGGAAAAAGGGGGATTTGGGGGGTGTAAGAGATTTTCAGTTGTTGGGGAACTTCTGGGAGAAGACTTATCCTTGACATAGATTCTACCATCCGGTACAATAACACGACTAACGATGAAATTCACCCTAAAACCGATATCAAACCGAAAAAAGAAGCGTAAGAGCGGATTCCGCAAGCGGATGTTGACCCGAGCGGGGCGTAAAATTATCAACCGCCGCCGGTCCCGAGGCAGGAAACGATTAACTCCCTAAAATCACACAGTGCCTTTAGCCGCGTCTACCGTGAAGGAGAACATTTTTTAGGAAAATGGATGAAGCTCTATGCGTCCCCTTCCCTGTATGAGCAGACCCGGGTAGGGGTTGTCTGCAGCAAGGAGAACTTCCGCAGGAGTGTGGACCGCAATAGAGTTAAGAGGCGGCTGAGGGAATGTTATCGACTGCATCAGGGGGCATTGAAAACGGGAATTGAGTTAGTGATCGTTGCCATGAAGGAGATGGGAGCGATGCCTTCCCCTTCCTTCGAGGAGATCAAAGCGGATTTCCTTACCCTCTGCAAGAAAGCAGATGTACTGAAAGAATAATCTCATGAAGAAACTCTTGAGGGTCATCATCCGAATGTATCAATTAGGGATTTCCCCTTTTTTGCCCATGGTCTGTCGCTTTACTCCAACCTGCTCAGAGTATATGAGAACCGTGCTAGAGCAACGGGGGTTTGTCCGAGGGATCCTTAAAGGATTTTGGCGGATTGCCAGGTGCCACCCTTTCTCAAGAGGAGGAGATGATCCAGTATGATGGAAAAACGGACCTTATTAGCGATCGCGATCACGGCAGGATTTCTCCTCATTTATCCGTTCCTCTTGGAGAAAATGGGGATTGTCAGCCGCGCCCCTCTTAAGCCGACACCGGCTGTCAGTGCCGATGGGGTAAAAGTCCCCTCACCCAGTACCAGTACCAGTACCAGTACCAGTACCAGTACCGCAGGGGATACTTCTTTATACGAAGGGGAATTTCCCTCTCCGACAAAAACGATCACGTTAGAACAAGACTGGCTGAAGCTCGTTGTCGCTGACAGCACAGGAAGCATCACGCAAGCCGAGCTCCCGCGCTATCAAGATTCTTCCACGGGTCAGCAGGAGGCCCTCCGCTTTTTCTGGAGTCAGGGGATCGGGTTGGGATGGGTACAGGATCAGTCGGGAAAGATACAGCCGAAAGTTTCCTCAGAGTTGATATCTATTTCTAGAGAAGCGGCTCTGGTTCAGAGCCGCTTCTCTAGCGGGATAGAATTGACGCAAGCCTACCAGCTTCGAGCGGGACAACCAGCGCTGGAGATGGCTCTGACTTGGAAGAATCCGACGGCACGAACGATCTCCGTTCATCCGACGATCTGGATGGGGGGAGAGACCCTAGACTTGACTCACCGTGAAGATGTTCGCCTAGTGGAATGCAGTATTCTCGAAGAAAACGGAAAGATCCTGCATCGCCCCTTTCATCAGCTGGGAAATGTTGAGAAACCGACGCGGTTCACAGGACAGCTAGAATGGCTGGCATTGAAAGGAAAATATTTCTCGATCCTCATGGCGCCAAGCGAAGGGGTAGCGCAAGAAGCGCTCTGTTATCGCACCAGCCAGGGGGAAATTCGATCTGCTTTGGTGATGGCTCCTCAAGAAATCCCTGCCGGCGGTGAAGTTCGGCAGACGGTCATTCTTTATATCGGTCCCAACAATTCTGAGATTCTGGGAGCGGCTCACCGCGGAATGGAAAAACTTGTCGCCGGCGGGATAATGGCAGCGATCGGGCAGATCCTCCTCTCTATTCTCAATGGGATTCACACGGTAGTCCGAAATTACGGGCTTGCGATTATTCTCCTGACACTGCTGGTGAATCTATGCTTATTTCCTTTAACGGCGAAGAGCCTGAAATCAATGAAAGGACTTCAAAAACTTCAGCCAAAAATTCAGAAACTCAAAGAGACGCACAAGAATAGTCCAGAGAAGATGAACCAAGAGGTGTTAAAGCTCTATCGGGAACATAAAGTCAATCCTCTAGGGGGATGCCTGCCGATGGTGCTGCAGATGCCGGTCTTTATCGCCCTCTATCAGACGCTGGTGCGATCTATTGAACTGCGCGGGGCTCATTTCCTTTGGATTCGAGACCTTTCATCGCCGGATGGGTTTTGCCGTCTGCCGTGGGGAATCCCATTTATCGGCAATTACGTTAACCTCCTTCCGCTCTTAATGATCGCGGCGATGGTCTGGCAGCAGAAGCTTTCCGCGAAAACGACAGCAACCCCGGCCGCTCCCAACGATCCCCAGCGGATGATGGCGACCATCATGCCGGTGATGTTCGGGTTTCTCTTTTATCATCTTCCGTCGGGGCTAGTTTTATACTGGTTGACCAATACGTTGATTATGGCAACCTATCAGAGTCAGTTAATGCGAACTACTTAAGGGAAGAAGAGGATGGTATGAGAAAAGTAAATCAGAGTGTTGAAATCCAAGCAGGGACGACAAAGGAAGCCATTGATGCCGCATTGAAGCATCTAGGCGTTAAGAAAGAGCAAGTCAGCGTTAGTGTTCTTTCCGAAGAACAACGAGGGCTCTTTGGAATGCGAGGAGCCAAGCCAGTCAAAGTCCGAGTTACCATCAAGGAAGGGAATGGGGGTCAATGACGGCGTACCGTTTCGATAAGAGCTATGATGTGATCGTGGTTGGCGCTGGACATGCCGGCTGTGAAGCGGCGTTAGCCACCAGCCGAATGGGGCTGGCAACACTGCTGTTGACGATGAATTTAGACACCATCGCGCAGATGTCTTGCAATCCCGCGATCGGCGGATTAGGAAAAGGGCATCTTGTCCGCGAAATGGACGCGCTCGGCGGTGAGATGGGGAAGGTGATTGATCAAACTGGTATCCATTTCAAGATGCTGAATCTATCCAAAGGCCCCGCTGTTTGGGCGCCGCGGGCGCAAGCCGATAAAAAAGCCTACCAGTTTCGCGTTAAACATATCCTCGAATGCCAGAAGAACCTCGACATTAAACAACAACAGGTGCAGGAAATTCTTGTTGAATCTGCCACTGATGGAGCAAAAAAGATCAGAGGTGTTTTAACCACCACCGGTATTGAATTTGACTGCCGCCTCGTCATCGTCACCACGGGAACTTTCTTAAAAGGGCTCATCCATATGGGCGAAGAAAAAATCCAGAGTGGACGATTCGGAGAAACGGCGGCGGTCGGATTGAGTGCCAGTCTTGAAAAACTGGGAATTCAAATCGGCCGGTTAAAAACAGGGACTCCCCCGCGAATTAACCGCCAGACCATCCACTATGACGGACTGGAGGTGCATCCGCCTGACCATCCTCCACAGCCGTTCTCTTACTCCACAGAAAAAGTGACCCAGCCCCAGATCAATTGCCATATTACTTATACCAATGAAAAAACGCACGAACTCATCCGTGCCAATACCCATCGCTCGCCGATGTATAACGGGCAAATTCAAAGTATCGGGCCGCGCTACTGCCCTTCAATCGAAGATAAAGTCAACCGTTTCCGTGACAAAACAAGACACCAGCTTTTCCTGGAACCGGAAGGGATCCATACTGAAGAGGTCTATATCAACGGGTTATCCACATCTCTTCCACAGGATGTGCAAATTGCTATCTTAAAGACAATCAATGGGTTAGAAGAATCTGAGATCATGCGGTTCGGGTATGCTGTGGAATACGACTTTGCCCCGCCGACTCAACTTTTGCCAACATTGGAGACAAAGCAGGTGGATGGGTTGTTTCATGCCGGACAGATCAACGGTACCTCCGGTTATGAGGAGGCCGGAGCTCAAGGGCTGATGGCGGGGATTAACGCGGCGCTGAAGTTGAAAGGGAGACCCCCTTTGATCCTGGGTCGTTCATCAGCTTATATCGGTGTCATGAACGATGATTTGGTGACAAAAGGGGTGGATGAACCGTATCGGATCTTCACTTCCCGCGCGGAACACCGATTGCTCCTCCGTCAGGATAACGCGGATCAGCGTTTGATGAAATATGGATTCGAATTAGGATTAGTCCCGGGAGATCTTTACGAGCAACAGCGAAGAAAATGGGAGCGGGTCAAAGAAAGAATTGTGTTCTTATCCACCACTTTTACCAACGAAGGGTCTCTGGTTCAGTTGTTGCGGCGTCCAGAGGTCAGATACGATGACCTTGCAAAAAAAATCCCTGAGTCTCTGGAGCTGGACAACGGTGTTAAGATGCAAGTAGAAACAGAAATTAAGTATGAAGGCTACATTCGGCGAGAAGAAGCCCTGGTCGAACGGTTTAAGAAGTTAGAAGATAAAAAAATCCCTCCAGAATTTCTGTATGACGCCGTGAAAGGAATCCGCCGTGAAGCCAAAGAGAAGCTGAGCAAAATCCGCCCCGTCTCTGTGGGGCAGGCTTCACGGATTTCCGGGGTCACTCCTTGCGATCTCTCTCTGCTCTTAGTCAGTCTCGAGCAAAAAATTTCGTAAAAAATAAGGGTATTTTGTAGTATGATGGGGACAAAAGGGCTGAAGAAATGACACACTTAGAAAAGTTGGAAAGCCAATCGGTGTATGTCTTAAGAGAGGCGTATAGCCATTTCAAGAACCTGGCGATGCTTTGGTCCATCGGCAAGGACAGTACAGTTCTGCTCTGGCTGGCGCGAAAGGCTTTTTTGGGGCATGTTCCTTTTTCCCTGATTCATATTGATACTTCCTATAAAATTCCGGAGATGATTCAGTACCGGGATACGCTTGCTCTGGAATGGGGACTGAACATGGTTTATGGGATTAACGAGGAGGCGCTCAAAGAAAAGCGGACTTTCCCCGACGGTGCACTCACACGGCTGCAGTGCTGCAAAACGCTCAAGACAGAGGCTTTGGTCAACACACTTTCGGGGAAATGGCCCCGCTATCGGCTGGATCACGCGACGAAGAAGTATCTCCTGGACGAAAACAGAGAACCTTATACAGGGGTCATTGTCGGTGTCCGTTCGGATGAAGAAGGAAGCCGTTCAAAAGAGAGATACTTTTCTCCGAGAGATAAACAGAGCGACTGGGATGTCGGCGATCAGCCCCCTGAATTATGGAACCAGTTCAAGACAGATTTCGCCCCGGGGACTCATATTCGAATTCATCCTCTCTTGGATTGGACAGAGCTGGATATCTGGGAATATATTGCTCAAGAAAATATTCTAGTCATCGGACTTTATTTTGATCAAGGCAGGGGAGAACGTTATCGCTCACTCGGGTGCTACCCCTGTACCTTCCCGGTGAAGTCAACTGCAAGGAGCGTTCAGGAAATCATCGAGGAATTAAGAAGCGGTAAGTTCAAGAATATCGCCGAACGCTCCGGCCGCGCTCAGGATCAAGAAGACGGCGGCGGGCTTGAATCCCTGCGCCGCGGCGGATACATGTGATATGAAAACAGCCAAAGACCAGAAAATGAACATTGTCATCGTCGGGCATGTTGACCACGGCAAGAGCACCCTCATCGGGCGATTGCTGGCGGATACCGGTTCTCTTTCCGAAGGGAAGCTGGAACAGGTCAGGGCAGAATGCCGCCGAAACGCCAAACCGTTTGAGTACGCTTTTCTTCTGGACGCGCTCAAGGATGAACAGGCTCAAGGGATCACCATTGACACAGCCCGGTGCTTCTTTCGGAGTAAAAAGCGGGAGTACATCATCATTGATGCGCCGGGGCACATCGAATTTTTGAAGAACATGGTCTCCGGCGCCACCCGCGCTGAAGCGGCATTGCTGGTCATTGACGCCAAGGAAGGCATCCAAGAGAATTCCAAGCGGCACGGGTATCTTTTGTCAATGCTAGGAATCCGCCAGGTGGCTATCTGCATCAACAAGATGGATTTGGTGGATTACCGCCAAGAGGTCTTCGAGAAAATCGAGAAGGGGTACCGAAAATTCCTGGACGAGATCGGATTAGTGCCGAAGGTGTTCATTCCGATCGCGGCATTTGAGGGGGACAATATTGCTAATCCCTCTCCCAAGCTGAAATGGTTTAAAGGACCCTCTGTTTTGTCGGTGCTGGACTCGTTTAACAATGTTCCCAGCCTCCAGGATAAACCGTTTCGCATGCCGGTACAGGGAGTTTATAAATTTACCGAAATGAATGATACTCGACGGATCATCGTCGGGAGGATTGAATCGGGAGCCGTTTCGGTCGGAGAT
>JAHFFC010000051.1 GCA_023248175.1 Candidatus Omnitrophota bacterium
ATTATTGAAGAGGTGAGGCAAAACCCAAGTGCCATTGGCTATGTCGGGATGGGGTATTTGACGACAACCGTCAAGGCAATTGCTGTTGCCAATGACCCAAATGGCACTTACGTGTTGCCGGAACTGGAAGGGGCCCAAAAAGGAGAGTATCCCATTACACGACCGCTCTGGTTTTTGACCCGAGGCCAGCCGCAAGGGCTCATCAAAACGTTCATCGCTTTTGTTCTCAGTGATGAAGGACAAAAGATTGTGCGTGACATGGACTTCGTGCCGCTGAAATAGTTTTATCTGACGACTGACCACTGACCACTGTTTTTATGAAACGCCCCACTGAATGGTTCATTGAACGATGGATTCTATTCAACGGCATTTTCTCAATTGCCGCAGTGGGGCTTATTTTCTTTTTCCTCACCAAGGAAGGATTCAATCTGTTTAAGCATTACCCCCTAAAAGACTTCCTTTCTGGACGCCAGTGGTATCCTATCTCAGAACCCCCCAAGTTTGGTATTCTACCCCTGATTCTCGGTTCTTTCTGGGTTACAGCAGGTGCCACCCTGATTGCAGTCCCCTTGGGAGTGGCAAGCGCTTTATTCATTGCAGAGGTGGCAAAGGGATGGATCAAAGAGTATTTAAAAGTTGGAGTTGAGATCTTGGCCGCCATTCCGAGTGTTGTGCTGGGTTTTGTTGGGTTAGTTACGTTGGTTCCAATGGTAAAACAAATGTTTCATATCCCGACAGGACTGACTGCTCTTTCAGGAGCGATTATGTTGGCATTTATGGCAATGCCAACGGTAGTCAGTATTGTCGAGGATGCTTTGACAGCAGTCCCTCGCTCTTACCGGGAGGGTTCGATTGCCATGGGTGCGACCCAATGGCAGACCATCTATCGGATCACCGTACCAGCGGCAGGCTCAGGAATTGTCGCAGGAGTGATGCTTGGAATCGGACGGGTCATTGGTGAGACGATGGCAGTGATGATGATCACAGGTAATGCCGCTGTGATTCCCCATACACTACTCCAACCTGTTCGTACTATGACGGCTACGATCGCGTCGGAAATGGGGGAGACGGTCCAGGGGAGCGATCATTACTTTTCTCTTTTTGCGATTGGGATTGTGCTTTTTGTGATTACCTTTATCATCAACCTTGCGGCGGATTTTTTCTTGCATCGGAAAAAATAATAAAAAATGTGGTCTCCACGCACAACTGAACGGATTGCTTTTACAATGCTCTTTCTCGCGACGTTGGTTATCTTTACTCCGATAGCCACAGTTCTCTTTGTATTGATCCAACGGGGTCTGCCAGAAATCCGTTGGGAGTTTCTCACCCAAATGCCTAGAATGGGGATGAGACAGGGGGGGATTTTTCCAGCCATTGTTGGAACTTTCTATTTAGTGATAGGGACTGTAGCGATTGCCATGCCAGTCGGTATCGCCACAGCTATCTATTTAAGTGAATACGCTAAAGAGACACGATTAAAGCGCCTCATTGAAATTGCCATTGTGAATCTGGCAGGGGTTCCTTCAGTGGTTTACGGGCTATTTGGCATGGGATTATTTGTTCTGTTTTTGCATTTTGGTTCCTCGATTCTATCAGGGGCTCTGACGCTGGCAATGATGTCATTGCCTGTCATCATTACGTCCTCTCGAGAGGCTCTTTCATCTGTTCCCTACAGTTTTCGTGAGGCAAGTCTAGCTTTGGGTGCCACTCGATGGCAGACCGTTAAACATGCAGTACTTCCCCACGCCTTGCCTGGAATTTTAACAGGGACGGTACTGACAATTGCCCGTGCGGCAGGTGAGACAGCCCCTATTCTTTTTACAGTAGCGGCATTCTATCTGCCAAAACTACCCCATTCCATCTTTGATCAATGTATGGCGTTGCCGTATCATCTTTATGTAATCACGACGCAAGTTCCGAATGTCCGGATTTCTTTGCAGTATGGGACGGCGCTGGTTCTGGTGGGGCTGGTACTGGGGATTAATTTAATCGCTGTGCTGATAAGAGCCCATATTCGGAGTCAGAAAAAATGGTAGAACAACAGTCGTCAGTCGTGAGTCGTCAGTCGTCGGAAAGAAACGTTAAAATCAATGTTGGGAATTTAAACGTTTATTTTGGGGCGATTCATGCCCTAAGAAACATTTCCTTAGAGGTCTACAAAAACGAAATTCTAGCCGCCATTGGGCCGGCGAATAGTGGAAAGACAACTTTTCTTCGATGCCTGAATCGAATGAACGATCTGCAACCGAACTTCCGAGTAGAAGGAAAGGTTTTATTAGACGGGAAGAATGTTTATGATACAGCAGTGGATGTTCCCTTCTTACGCAGAAGAGTAGGAGTTGTCTTTGCGACTCCTACTCCGTTGCCGATGAGTGTTTTTGAAAATATCGCCTACGGGCCCCGGCGGCTTGGGACCGGTAAACGGTCTATTTTGGAAAAGATTGTTGAGAGGAGCCTCAAAAAAGCGGCGCTTTGGGATGAAGTTAAAAATCGTCTCAGAGACTCGGCTCTGAAGCTTTCAGGAGGTCAACAGCAACGGCTCTGTCTAGCACGGGCTCTCGCCGTCGAACCGGAGGTGATCCTATATGACGAGCCTTGTTCGGGGCTTGATCCAATCTCAACGGCAAAAATTGAAGAGACGATGTTTGAATTGCAGAAAGATTATACCCAAATCCTGGTGACCAACAACACCAAGCAGGCAGCAAGAGTCAGTGAGCGGACAGCGTTCTTTCTCATGGGTGAATTGGTGGAAATTGGATTAACAGACAAGATCTTCACGGCGCCGCAGGATCAACGGACGGAGGATTATATCACGGGGAGGTTTGGATAAAACTAGAAGGCAGAAAGCAGAAAACAACTATGTTTGCTAAAATTACGATTGATAACTTAAATCTCTACTACGGTTCTTTTCATGCCTTGAAGAATGTCTCGATGCTGATCAATACCAATCAAGTGACGGCGATCATCGGTCCTTCCGGTTGCGGGAAATCAACTTTGCTTCGATGCATCAACCGGATGAATGAAGTCATCACCAACGTGGACGTGGAAGGGAGTATCGAGATTGACGGAGAGGATATTCTGGCCAAAGGGGTGGATCTGCGGGAACTGCGGCGCAAAGTAGGGATGGTTTTTCAGCGCCCCAATCCATTTCCCCTTTCCATCTTTGACAACGTTGCCTATGGACCGTGGGTGCATCGAATTCGCAATCTAAAAGAACTCCAGCGACGAGTCGAAGAGAGCCTGCAGGCGGTGGGATTGTGGGACGCGTTGAAAGACAGGCTCGATACTTCAGCATTGAAACTCTCCAGTGAGCAGCAGCAGCGAATCTGCATCGCTCGTTTGGTGGCGGCACGATCAGAGATATTGCTGATGGATGAACCTTGTTCGGCTTTGGATCCCATTGCCACGGCCAAGGTGGAGGAATTGATTTACGAGTTGAAGAAAGAGTACACTATTGTTATCGTCACCCATAATATGCAGCAGGCAGCCCGGATCTCAGATGAGAGCGGTTTTATGCTCTTAGGGGAGCTGGTGGAGTTTGGGCATACGGATCAGCTCTTTACAACGCCGCAGGATCAGAGAACGGAAGAGTATATCACGGGAAGGTATGGGTGATCAGCGTACAGCGGAAGCGGACAGGGAACGCTGAAACTGGAGGTTTTCATGGAGCGACACTTTGACACCGAATTAAATCAGTTGAAAGAGAAGCTATTGAAAATGGCCGGAATGGTCGAGGAGGCAGTCAGTCTTTCCATCAAGGCGTTGGTGGACCGGGACGAAGCTCTTGCCCAACAGATCATTAAAGAAGACCAGGCGATCAATCGGATGGAAATTGATATTGACGAGATGGCTTTTAAACTCTTGGCCCTTCATCAGCCGACCGCGGTCGATCTTCGTTTTATTATCATGGCACTGCGGATCAATACCGACTTAGAGCGGATGGGGGATTTGTCTGTGAATATCAGCGAACGGACGCTCGATCTACTCAAGGAGCCGCTCTTAAAGCCGCTCATTGATATCCCGCGGATGGCAACGATGGCGCAAAAGATGGTCAAGGACAGCTTGGATGCTTTCGTCAACAAAGATCCGGAACTCGCCCGCAGTGTCTGCAAACGGGATGATGAAGTTGACAACCTCAACGTCCAGATCTTCCGTGAGCTTTTAACCTATATGATCGGAGACGCCCAGACGATCAAACGAGCCATTGACTTGATTTTAGTCGCTAAACATCTGGAACGGATTGCCGACCACGCCACCAACATCGGCGAGGATGTGGTCTATTTGGTCAAAGGAAAATCGATTAAGCACCGCGTGTACGAAAAAACAGAACAACTATAATGGTCCCCAAAATTCGGACAGGTGGTTAAGGTAAGATTCTGCGACCCCCATCTTTCTGTTTCCGGAGTATGAAGCTCTGGAGATTAAAAAAGCCGCCTAGGTTTTCAAAAAAACGAAAGTGTGTTCTCCATTAGAATGTCTAGTGATTCCCCCAAATACCAGATGTTCCCCAAGGTTGACGGATATCGCGATGCTCCTCTAACTCCCCCTTTTCTTCCGCCTCAGCCTGAGGCTGATCAGCTTTTGGCTGAAGAGGGGCGGATTCGCCTTTGGCGAAAAAGGGGGGTGTAAGAGATTTTCAGTTGTCGGGGAATTTCTGCCCAAATACGCCCGGCGGATGGTGGGGTTTTCGAAGTCCAGGGGTTTTCGAAGCCCTTGACATATTATATTTGATAGGTTATTATTTATAATAATGTGGCGAATCCTGGAGCATCGTGATGTTGAAAAAACCTGCTATCAATTGCCGAAGACTGTTGTTAAAAAATACGAACTTTGGAAAGATATCGTTTTTCGCCATGGGACTGAGAAGTTAAGAGAATTTCCAGGATTCCACGATGAAAAATTAATGGGACAGAGAAGAGGACAACGATCCTCACGGTTAAACGTGCAATACCGGGTTATCTATGCTGTTGAACGGGATACAGTGACGGTTTTGGTGTTGGAGATTACGCCTCACGACTACTAGGAGGAATGTAATGAGAGACAAAAAATATTCTGATTTTGTTCAAGCCAAGTCCCGCGTAGTCCTTACCACGGGAGAGGTCATCCGGATGCTTCGTGAATTGAAGGGATGGACTCAAGAAGCGCTGGCCGAAAAATCAAGGATCAGCGCTACTAATATTAGTCTATTGGAAAACGACAAAGTTGAAATCGGCAAAAGACGCGTGGAACAATTGGCGGGAGCATTCAATGTACACCCAGCCATCATCATGTTTCCAGAATATGAGGCGCTAGAGATTAAAAAAGCTGCCTAGGTTTTCAAAAAATCTCCCCCAGATAAGCCCTGCGGACGGTAGGGTTTTCTAGGAGGGCTTTCCCTTCTCCTTGTAAAATAAGGGTGCCTGTTTCCATCACAGACCCGTAGTGGGCGTGGGAGAGTGCCATCCATGCGTTCTGCTCGACGAGAAGGATAGTGGTCCCCTGTTGGTTGATCTCTCGGATCAGATTGAAGACAACCTCGACCATTTTGGGGGCTAATCCTAAACTGGGTTCGTCTAGAAGAAGAAGTTTGGGGCAAGAGATCAAGGCCCTTGCCATGGCGAGCATCTGTTGTTCGCCGCCGCTGAGGTTGCCTGCCAGCTGGCGGAGGCGGTCTTTTAGAATAGGAAAGAGAGCCAGCAATTTTTCACGCTGCTGTTCAACCTCGTGAGAATTATGACGGGTATACGCTCCCAGATCTAGGTTTTCTTTCACGGTTAAGCGCTGGAAAACTCTTCTTCCCTCTGGAACATGGGTTATTCCTAATCGGACAATTGCATCGGGAGATAATTTTTCAATGGGTTTTCCTTCCAATAAAATCTGACCTCGGGTCGTTTTAACAATTCCAGAAAGAGTCATTAAGAAGGTTGTTTTGCCAGCGCCATTGGCACCGATCAGCGTCACAATTTTGCCATGGGGAACTTCCAAGAGGACTCCCTTTAGAATTTCATTCTTGCCATAACCTGCGTGTAGATTCGTCACTTTAAGCATGGGGTTTATAGCCTCTTCCTAAATACGCTTCGATGACTTGTGGATCACGCTGAATCTGGTGAGGTTGCCCCTCGGCAATTTTTTTGCCGTAATCGAGGACAATGACTTTATCAGAAATCGGCATGACTACTTTCATATCATGTTCGATCAATAAAATCGTGATGCTCCGCTCGCGGATCGAGCGGATTAAATTCAAAAGGTCCTCTTTTTCATTCGGATTCATGCCGGCGGCCGGTTCATCGAGCAGGAGAAGTTTAGGATCGCAGGCGAGCGCACGGGCGATCTCTAACTTCCGTTGATGACCATATGAGAGATTTCGTGCTAGTTCATTTGCTTTTCCCGCAAGGCCACAAAATTCAAGGAGCTCGAATGAGTGTTTTTCGATTTTTTCCTCTTCTTTTCTGGCTCTGGGAGAGTTGAGAAGGATGCTCCATAGATTGGTCCGAGTTTTCGCGTGGGCGCCGACTTTGACATTCTCAATGACCGTCATGTTTTTGAAGAGACGAATGGTCTGGAAAGTGCGCGCGATACCAACTCTGGTGATCCAGTGGGAAGGGGATTTTAGGATTTCTCGACGGTAATCTCCCAGAGTTACGCTCCCTTCTTGGGGGCGATCAATGCCGCTGATGCAGTTAAAGAGAGTGGTCTTGCCTGCTCCGT
>JAHFFC010000052.1 GCA_023248175.1 Candidatus Omnitrophota bacterium
TGGCGATAACAACAGCAGTACAAATGGGGGAATTGCTCAAACAGATGGTGCAGAAAGAGGCATCGGATCTGCATCTAGGGGTGGGTTATCCGCCGACAGTGCGGATGGATGGTTCCCTAGCTCCACTTGAATATGCTCCGCTCACGGATGAGGCAATTTCTGATTTACTCAGGCAAATTCTCACCAAGGAACGGATGGATCAGTTTGTCAAACAACAAGAACAGGACATGGCTTTTGGAATTGAAGGGTTGGGGCGTTTCCGAGTCAATTGCTTTTTCCAAAGAGGAAAAATGGGAGCGGCCATTCGATTGATTCCGGAAAGAATCCGTCCTTTTGAGGAATTGGGATTACCTATGGATGTCATGGATTATTTTTGCAATCGTCCCAAAGGATTAGTGCTGATAACGGGTGCCACGGGAAGCGGAAAATCAACCACCATGGCTGCGATGGTGGATCGAATCAATCAAGCTTGTCCTTGTCATATCATTACCATCGAAGATCCGATCGAGTATGTTCATCAGAATAAGAAAGCCATCATTGACCAGCGTGAGGTTGGAGGGGATACCCACTCTTTCACAGAGGCGCTTCGACATATTCTGCGGCAGGACCCAAACGTGATTTTGATTGGAGAGATGAGAGATTGGGAGACGATGGAGATTGCTCTCACCGCGGCGGAAACGGGACATTTAGTTTTAGCGACACTGCATACCTCTGACTCCACACAAAGTGTCAACAGAGTCATTGACGTTTTCCCGGCTCATCAACAACAGCAGGTCAAAATCCAGCTTTCAATGGTTCTTCAGGGAGTCCTCTCACAGCAGCTGATTCCTCGCTGTGACGGGCCCGGGCGGGTGCTGGCGCTGGAGGTTTTAGTGTCGACCCATGCGGTGCGAAGTCTGATTCGGGATGGCAAAGTGCATCAACTTTATTCTACCATTCAAACAGGGCAAAAAGAGGGAATGAAGACGATGAATCAGTCACTGTGCGATCTTTATAAGAAGAAGGTGATTTCACTGGAAGAAGCTCTTGGGCGAACGATGGAAGTGGAAGATCTTAAACGGATGATTATGGGGAAATAGCTCCATGACAAAGCGAGTCACATACAAGAAGTTAGGCGAACTTTTAGTTGAGCGGAAGGTAATCACCGCCGAGCAGCTGGAGAAAGCTTTATTAGTACAGCAGGGCAAAGGGGGTTTGCTTGGGGAGATCCTCGTAGATCTGGGGTTTTGCAATGAAGAAGCCATTGTTCAGGTTGTGACGGTGCAGTATGGTTTTCCTTTTCTTCCGCTGTCAAATTACGAGGTAGATATGGAGTTATTGAAAATTGTCCCAGAGAATGTGGCACGACAATTTGTACTGATTCCTATTGATAAAGTAGGGAATACCCTGACGGTGGCGATGTCGAATCCTTTGAATCACCAGGCCATTGAAGACCTTGAGATGATGACTCAGTGCAATATTCTGATTTTTATCAGCACCACGACCGAAATTCGAAAAGCAATTGATCATTATTATAAGAAAGATTCGGTCAAGAAAGAGGTTGATCCCAGTGGCCATTAAAGAGCGACTCGTTGAGATTCTCATGGAGAAACACCTGGTATCGCAAAACCAACTGGACAAGGTTCTGGAATCTCAGAAACAGAATGGCGGCCGGCTGAGTGATATCATTGTCTCGTTGGGAATTGTTTCTGAGAAGAGTCTTTTGGGAATTTTGGGACAGGAACTTCGTATTCCCTGCGTTGATTTAACGCGGTACAAAGTAGACCCGCAGGTGAGTGCTCTTATTGATAGAAAAACCGCAGAACGGTATCAGATTATCCCACTTTCACTGATCGGGAAAAGTTTAACTCTCGCTATTTCTGACCCTTTGGATGTGATACTGATTGATGATCTTCAAGTCCTGTCGGGTTATCAAATCCTGAGTGTTTTGGCTACACGGCAAGAAATTCAAGAAACGATTGAAAAATATTATGGAAGTCAAGGCCAGGAAGTGATTAATGCGATCGTGGATGATTTAAAGGGGCAGGAAGGGTTTGAGCTCATCAAAGAAGAAAGAAGCCAAGAAGTGATTGATTCGGATCAGATGGCAAAAGCTTCTAATGATGCTCCGGTGATTCAGCTTACCAACGCGATTGTCGTGGAAGGGGCAAGAATGAAAGCCAGTGATATTCTAATTGAGCCTCTCGAAAAAAAGCTGCGGGTGCGCTATCGCGTGGATGGGATTTTAAGAGAAGTCTCTACTCTGCCCAAACATATGCAGCAGGCGATTATTTCCAGGATCAAAATCATGTCGAGTCTCAATATCGCGGAACGACGGATTCCACAGGACGGCCGATTTCGCATGCGGATCGGCAAGCAGATGATTGATTTCCGCGTTTCGGTTCTTCCATCGGCTTTAGGAGAAAAGATAGTCCTTAGAGTTCTGGATAAATTGGCGTTTACTCTTGAGATTGACAAGTTGGATTACGATCAACTCACGGTCGAAAAGTTAAAGGGGGCGGTGCTCCGCCCTCATGGGATGATTCTGGCGACAGGCCCTACCGGAAGCGGAAAGACAACAACACTCTATTCATTGCTAAAACACGCCGATAGTCCCGACAAAAATATTGTGACGGTCGAGGATCCCATTGAGTATGAACTTTTTGGCATCAACCAGGTGCAGATCCGCTCTGAAGTTGGCTTGACCTTTGCCAACGCGCTCCGATCGATTCTCCGTCAGGACCCGGATGTGATTTTAGTGGGAGAGATCCGGGATGCCGAGACGGCGGATGTAGCGATTAAAGCGGCTCTGACCGGGCACCTTGTGTTGAGTACTCTTCATACCAACACCGCTGCCGGAGCGGTGGTTCGATTGACTAATATGGGGATTGAACCTTTTCTCATCAGTTCATCAGTGATTCTTGTAACTGCACAGCGATTGGTTCGGAAAATCTGTGCGCAGTGCAAGGAAGCCTACAAAGTGCCGGAAACCATTTTAGAGCAGCTGGGTTCTACTTTTGAAACCGAAATTGGCAAGATGAATTTCTACCGTGGGAGAGGGTGCGACGAGTGCCACAAGAGCGGTTACAAGGGGCGCGTCGGAATCATTGAGGTTTTGACGATATCGCCGAAAATCAGAAAGCTGATTACCAAACATGCTCAGGAATATGAAATAAAACAGGCGGGGCGTGAAGAGGGAATGCAGACACTGCGTGAAAACGGTCTGCAAAAGGTCCAGCAGGGAATGACGACGATTGAAGAAGTTTTGCGAGTCTCGGTGGGGGATCAAGTATGACAACGTACAGCGGACAGTAAAAGACACAGAAGTTCCCCAAGTTGACTGATGACGTTGATAATCCTAAAACTCCCCCTTTGAAAAAGGGGGATAAAGGGGGATTTGGGGTGTCCAAGTTGATGGGGAACTTCTGGCGTATAGCAGAAGGGGAAATAATGGCTGAGACAACTTCAAAGAAGATTGCCGATCTGTTGTTAAAGGATGCATTGATTAGCCATTCGGACATTGAAAATGCCCTGGCTAGGATGCAAGAGGAGGGAATTACTCTTCGCTCGGCCCTTCTAAGTTCACAAAAAATTGATGAAAAAGTGTGGATGGGATTGCTGAGCCGTGAATTTGGGATTCCTTCCATTAATCTGTCAAAATACAAAATTGATTCAGAAGTGGTAAAAACAATTCCGGAAGAAATGGCAAAAAAGAACCAGATCATCGCTATCTCCAAGTTAAGCGATGCGCTGGTAGTTGCCGTGGGCGATCCTCCCGACGTGATTCTGATGGATGACTTGCGACGACTCAGTGGTTGCAAGATTGAATTAGCGTTGGCATCAGAAAGAGACATCCATCGGGCACTCGAAAGATACTACGGCGACTCAGCGGAAAAACTGGCACAGATGATTGATCAAGCCGAGAAGCACCCCCAGGAATCGGTGCTGGCGCCAGAAGAAACCCGAGAAGGGGTTTTCTCGATCGAGCAGGCAACGAAAGAGAGCCAGCAGGGGCCGATCATTCGTTTGGTTGACACGATTATTACCGAGGGGCTCAAGCGGAGAGCCAGTGATATCCATTTCGAGCCTTATGAAAATGCCGTGAGGGTTCGTTATCGAATGGATGGGCGGCTTCAAGAAACGAATATCCTGCCTAAGAATATCCAAAATGCTGTCACGGCGCGATTGAAATTGATGGCAGGAGTAGATATCACAGAATTCCGGATCCCTCAGGATGGTCGTTTTAAAATTAAGTTTCAAAACAGGGAGATTGATTTTCGAGTTTCGATTCTGCCGGTGGGTCACGGGTCAAAAATCGTGATGCGGGTTTTGGATCGCGGTAATCTTGCCATGGGATTGGATCAATTAGAGCTGGATCCCGACACCTTTAAGAAATTTCAAGGAGCTATTGCCAGACCTTTTGGAATGATTTTAGTGACGGGTCCTACCGGCAGCGGCAAGACCACAACGCTTTATTCTATTTTGTCCCAGTTAAATGTTCCAGAGAAAAATATCGTTACCATTGAAGATCCCGTGGAATATCAGATTGACGGAATCACCCAAATCCAGACCAAAGGAGAAATCGGACTGACCTTCGCCAACGGGCTTCGTTCCATCCTGCGGCAGAGTCCAGACGTAGTCATGGTCGGAGAAATCCGTGACTCTGAGACAGCCGATATTGCCATTAAAGCCTCCCTGACTGGACAGCTTGTTTTGAGTACTTTGCATACCAACGATGCTGCCGGAGCTGTGACTCGTTTGATTGACATGGGAGTGGAGCCCTTTTTGATTGGATCCTCTGTCATTCTCGTGGTAGCTCAGAGGCTCTGCCGGAAAATCTGTACCTCCTGCAAAGAACCGGTGAAAGGAGAAAAACAGGAATTCCCCAAGTTGACTGATGACGTTGATAACCCTAAAAATCCCCCTTTGAAAAAGGGGGAAAAAGGGGGATTTAGAGAGTCAAATCCCCTCTCCCCCCCTTTTCTAAAGGGGGGTGTCCAAGTTGATGGGGAACTTCTAGGGAAAAATCTCTATCATGGAAAGGGATGCTCTAACTGTCACAATACAGGATATCGAGGAAGGATGGTGCTGATGGAAGTGCTGGTTATTGATGACTGCGTCCGGGAGAAGATCGTCAGCAGGTGTTCCTCCGATGAGATAAAACGGATAGCGATTGAAAAACAAGGGATGAGAATTTTAAGGGAAGATGGTTTACAGAAATGCCTTCGGGGGTTGACGACGTTAGAAGAAATTACCGATACCACGGCGGAGGAATAAACGGGCAGAATTATGAGTATCTATAAAGTGATCGCCAAGGATGAAGAAGGGAAAACAGTCACCCAAACTACCGAAGCGGAGAATCGCCTGGCGCTCAACCAGATTTTACGCCAAGAAAAATTGATTCCTGTTTCGGTGGAGGAGGTAAAGAAGGGGGATAAAAAGAAGTGGAAGTTAATCCCTCACGGCAAGGTCAATCTGGACGATTTGGTGATCATGACTCGGCAGTTGGCGACGATGATTGATGCAGGGATTCCGTTATTGCAGGGACTGGAGATTCTGACAGAACAGTCTGAAAGTCCCGTTCTTGGAACAGTCCTCCAAGAGATACGTCGGGATGTAGAAACTGGAAAGAATTTTTCAGAAGCCCTTGGAAAACATCCCCAAGTTTTCTCCCAGATGTATATCAGCATGGTCCAAGCAGGGGAGGAGAGCGGTCAATTAGAGGAGATTCTGGATCGCCTTGCGCTTTATATGGAAAAAACGAATGGCATCATTAAGAAAGTCAAATCGGCGCTGATGTATCCCATCATTGTTTCCTGTATTGCCTTCTTAATTACACTACTGCTGATTCTAAAAGTAGTCCCTGTTTTTAAGGGGATTTTTGACAGCTTTGGAGCGCCCTTGCCACCGGCAACCGCATTTCTCATATTCTTGAGTGATTTTTTACGGCGATATCTGATCTTCGAAATTCTAGCAGCACTGGGTGGGATTTTCTTTTTGAAAAATTATATCGGCACCCCTCTAGGACGAAAACAGTGGGACAGGACTAAATTAAATATGCCTATCTTCGGGGCGATTTTCCGGAAGGTCGCTGTGAGTAAATTTACACGGACCTTTTCAACCCTTGTAAAAAGTGGCGTTCCGATTTTAACCTCGCTGGAAATTGTTGGAAAGACGGCGGGAAATACCGTTGTCTAAGAGGCAGTCTTGAGCGTGAGAAGTTCCATCCGTGAAGGAGAACGGATCGCTGATCCTTTAGGAAAGAGTAAAGTATTCCCTCCGATGGTCATTCGAATGATCGCTGTCGGAGAAAAAAGTGGTGAATTAGAAAAGATGTTGACGAAGGTAGCCGACTTCTATGATGAACAGGTTGATACCGCTGTTAAAGGATTGACCTCTCTGATCGAACCGCTCATCATTTCTTTCGTGGGATTAGTGGTCGGTGGCATTGTCATTGCCATGTTCCTGCCGATCTTTAAATTGACAACGCTAGTGAATCAATGAGGGTAAGGACAATTTAACAGGTTGTCAGAAGTTCCCCATCAACTAAAATCTCTTACACCCCCCTTTTTTCGCCAAAGGCGAATCCGCCCCTCTTCAGCCAAAGGCTGATCAGCCTCAGGCTGAGGCGGAAGAAAAGGGGG
>JAHFFC010000053.1:0-2199 GCA_023248175.1 Candidatus Omnitrophota bacterium
TTCATCGAAGACAAGAAAGCGATCTCTCCGGCCAATGCGACGGCTTATGCCATACTCAGGGAGCAGATGGGGGGAGTTTTAGATACATTGACTGCGCGGGAGCAGAAGGTGATTAAACTTCGTTTTGGAATCGGAGATGGATATCCCAGGACACTCGAGGAAGTGGGGATGATTTTCGATGTCACCCGCGAAAGAGTGCGGCAGATCGAGGCGAAAGCTCTTCGGAAACTCCGTCATCCGACCCGCAGCCGACGTCTGAAGAACTTTGTAGATGTCGCTCTCAACGAGGAACGGGCATATTAAAGAAGAGAGGGCCTGTAGCTCAGCGGTTAGAGCAGGAGACTCATAATCTCTTGGCCGGAGGTTCGAATCCTCCCGGGCCCAAAAGCGTTAAAAAATCGTCGCGGAGCGAGGAAATAGGATGTCCCACCTTCATGGGGTTCCTTTCGCCTGAGGCGGGCACTTCTAACGTAACACGCGACACGTAACACGGTCTTTAAGGGCACTTAGCTCAGCTGGTTAGAGCGCTACGTTCACATCGTAGAGGTCGGTGGTTCGAGCCCACTAGTGCCCAGGAAAAACCAGTAGGTAGAAGGCAGAAAGCAGTAGACAGAGAATGAAAGACACTCAACCGTCAACCGGACCACGTCCGTATTTCGTACAAAGGAGACTTATTGAAGGAACACCTTAGAAAGCTCATTGAACTTCAGGGGATTGACACGCAGATCTTCCAACTCCGCGCCCTTGAACAGAGGGAGATTCCTGATCGCCTGAAATTATATGACGATCAGATGTTTGAGGCGAAGAAACGGCTCACCCATGCCGAAGAGAAATTAAAAACGTTTCAACTGGAAAAGAAAAACAAAGAGCTTGACCTACAAACCAAGGAAAGCAACGTCAAAAAGTTCCAACTCCAGCTCTTTCAAGTTAGGACCAACAAAGAATATGCCTCACTGGAGAAGGAAATCGGTGGACTGAAAGCGGATAATTCGCTATTGGAAGAAGAGATCATTCATTTGCTGGACGAATTGGATTCATGGACGGCGACTGTCGCCAACGAAAGGAAAAAATTTGATGAGGAATCCAAAAAGGTTCAGGTAGAGAAGGAAAAAACAAAACAGGAACTGGGGCAGACAAAACAGCGGTTAAAGGAGCTGGAGGCGGCCCGCCAAACGATAGCCCAGCAGATTGATCCGTTAATCCTTCCTAGATATGAGCGGGTGCTGAAACTTCGCAACGGCGTAGCGATGGTTCCGGTCAAAGACGGTTCGTGCCAGGGATGTTTTATGAATTTGCCTCCACAGGTGATTCATTTAGTCCACTCGGCTGAAGAATGGGTTTTTTGTGAACAGTGTGCCAGAATTCTCTATATCGAAGAGGGAGAAATTGGATAATTGGATAAATTGATTCTATACGTGGATGGCGCCTCAAAAGGGAATCCCGGTCCCTCGGGGATCGGTGTTGTTGTTTGCGACGTCGGTGGAAAAATTCTTGCGGAAATTAAAAGGACTCTTCCAGAGACAACCAACAATATCGCCGAGTACCAAGCGCTGATCTGCGGTTTGCAGGAAGCGCTGGTAAGAAAAGCCTCCGAGGTGTGTGTCCGTTCGGATAGTGAACTCATTGTCAAACAATCCTCAGGCAGTTACAAAGTCCGGGCGGACCATCTGAAACCCTTAGCAGAACAGGTGAAACAATTGGCTCGTGGTTTTCATCGGGTTATTTTTCAGCAGATTCCACGGGAACAAAATAAACTTGCGGATCGGTTGGCAAAAAACGCAAGTCGGCAAAATAGATGAGAGAGTCGGATGATCGCCCCACAGTTTTTAGGGGAGGAAAGTCCGAGCTCCATGGGGCAGCGCACCTCGCGAAAGCGGGGCCAATCGCTAAAAACGATTGAGGATTCCGCCGAAAGGCGGCCCGCCAAAGCAGTGTGGCGGGAGAGCCACAGAGACGAGTTCCGCCACAGTACTTTGGCGGAGGTGAAACGAGGCAATCTCTGCGCGGAGAAAGACCAAGCAGATTCCGGCAAAAAGAGCGGCCCGCTTAATATTCTTGGCGGAAACGTCCAAGAAAGCCGGAAAGGGTAGGTCGCCTAGATAGATGATCATCCAACCGGTGGCAGCATCGGCGGACAGAACTCGGCTTACAGACTCTCTCGCCTGTTTATGTTTTTTCTTAAATGACTCACCTTACGCA
>JAHFFC010000053.1:2299-4398 GCA_023248175.1 Candidatus Omnitrophota bacterium
TGGAGGAAATTCCCGGAGTACGGTTACTGCTGATTTGGATCGGAAGAAGTGAAGCAGAAGCGATCGCCCTGAAATTGCAGAAGGCCGATTTACCGCGCCCCTTAACCCATGATCTTTTAAAAACAGTGGTTGACCGGATTGGCTACAAAGTGGATCGAGTGGTCATTAGCGATCTCCGCAATGACACTTATTACGCCAAAATTGTCCTGCGCAATGACGGTAGTGTCATTGAGATTGATTCACGTCCCAGCGACGCCATTGCCCTGGCGGTTCGTAGTGATTCGCGGATTTATATTGAGGAATCAGTCCTTGAAAAAGGGGCCACCATCAACAAACCGATTACCCAAGATGAGGTTAACGGCTTTAAGGAAAAACTAAAGGACGTGAAGCCAGAAGACTTTTTCCCGGGTAGAGAAGGAAAGGGAGCGTTGTGAGTATTATTCAGGAAAAAGAAAAGAAAAAACAATTAGTGAAAAATTATCAGCTCCATGGAGACGATACAGGATCTCCGGCAGTGCAGATTGCTTTGCTGACGGAGCGGATTAATCATTTAACGGAGCACTTTAAAGAGCATAAAAAGGACCACAATTCCAGACGTGGATTGCTCAAGTTGGTCAATAACCGCAGAAGACTGCTGAAGTACCTTCAAAAAATAAACGAATCACGCTATCGCGAAGTGATTGATAAACTCTCCTTGAGAAAGTAAAAAATGACCCCTCATACTCATAAAGTCGAAGTTCAAATCGGACGCCATAACCTTATGATCGAATCAGGCGAGTTGGCAAAACAGGCCAGCGGCGCTGTTACTGTAACCTACGGCGGCACGGTGATATTGGCGACCGCGGTGGCTGAGCGTGGCGTTGACCAAGAGAAAGATTTCTTTCCGTTAATGGTGGATTATCGCGAGAAAACTTACGCCGCAGGGAGGATCCCGGGGGGATTCTTCAAGCGTGAAGGGCGCCCGAGCGAAAAAGAGATATTGACGGCGCGTCTGATTGATCGTCCAATAAGGCCTCTTTTCCCGACAGGATTCTTGAATGAAGTACAGGTGATGGTGACCGTTCTTTCCAGTGACGGAGAGAACGACCCAGATCTTTTGGGAGTGATTGGAGGATCAGCCGCACTGGCGATTTCCAATATTCCTTTTCTGGGACCTCTGGGGGCGATCAAGGTTGGCCGAATCAATGGAGAATTGATTATTTGTCCTACCTATAAGGAATCTGAAGAGGGAGATCTCGACATCATCATTGCGGGGACCCAAGAAGGGATCCTGATGATCGAATCAGGGTGTAAAGAGATTTCAGAGGCGGAGTTGGCTGATGCGATTGATGCCGGTTATCAGCAATTATTAAAGGTGTTGGAACTTCAGCAGAAGTTGGTGGCTCTTTGCGGTAAGCCGAAATTTAAAGCGAGACTTCTTGAAATCCCCAGAGAACTGAAAGAAAAAATAGCCAAGATCGCACTTCCCCGACTGGAAAAAGCGCACAGCCTCTCTTCAAAAGAAGAACGGGAAGAAGCAGTAGCGGTGCTGAGCGATGAACTCGTGGAGCAGTTTGTGACCGAGGGAAGCGGATACACAACTAATCAAGTTAAGTTTACTCTATCCGAAGTGGAGCAGGAGAAAGTCAGGGATTTTATTTTGAATCGCAATGCCCGCGTTGACGGAAGAAAGTTTGATCAACTCCGGGCGATTCACTGCCAGATAGGGGTGCTTCCCAGGACTCATGGTTCCAGTGTTTTTACCCGCGGACAAACTCAGAGTCTTTCCGTAGCCACTTTGGGGACCAGCTCCGATGAGCAGACGATTGATGCCCTTGAAGGGAAGAGTTCCAAGAATTTCATGCTCCATTATAATTTCCCTCCTTTCAGTGTTGGTGAAGTTGGACCCACTCGAGGTCCGGGCCGACGGGAAATTGGTCATGGGGCTTTAGCGGAACGGGCATTAAAAGCGATTATTCCGCCAAAAGAAAAGTTCCCTTACACCACCCGAATTGTCTCTGACATCTTGGAATCGAACGGATCTTCCAGCATGGCGACGGTTTGCGCCGGATCGCTTTCGCTGATGGACGCGGGAGTACCCATTGCTTCTCATGTCAGCG
>JAHFFC010000053.1:4408-6595 GCA_023248175.1 Candidatus Omnitrophota bacterium
TCGCAGGGGTGGAAGATCATTACGGGGATATGGATTTCAAAGTGGCAGGAAGCCGCAAAGGGGTGACAGCTCTTCAATTGGACGTGAAGCTTCAGAGTGGGGTCACGATCAAGATTATCCGTGAAGCTCTGGAGCAGGGAAAGAAAGGGCGCAGTGAAATTATGGAGATCATGCAGAAAACCATTGCGGCCCCACGTGCTGAACTATCGGAATACGCTCCGAGGATCACCACCTTTAAAATTAATCCGGAGAAAATCCGGGATGTCATCGGTCCCGGAGGAAAGATGATCCGGAGAATTATCGAAGAGACCGGTGCGACGATTGATGTTGAGGACGATGGGATGGTTGCCGTTGCCAGCAGTGATTCCACAAAGGCGGAGAGGGCGATTCAAATGATCCGCGACTTGACCGAGGAGGTTGAGGTTGGTAAAACCTACACAGGCAAGATCAAGAGAATCTTAAACTTTGGTGCTTTTTGCGAGATTCTCCCCGGGAAAGAAGGATTGATCCATATTTCTGAGTTGGAGGATAGGCATATAGCAAAAGTGGAAGATGTAGTCAAGGTTGGGGATGAGGTTAAAGTCAAAGTCATCCAAATTGATGAATTAGGACGGGTCAACCTCAGCCGAAAACAAGCCCTCTCATCGTAGGAACTTCAACAGTAATCCTTCGTGGAATTTAAATTGTCATTTAGAAATAAACAGTGGTTTGCCTACGGTAGACCAAAGCAGGTGGTGGGATGATCGAATACATTGCGCTTCTTTTTGCGTTTCTGATTGCAGGGGCTGTTGCTTTCCTTTTAATGTCCCTCCCTGGGATTCTGGGACCCAAGAACCCCAACCCGACCAAGTCCAAACCGTTTGAGTGCGGCGAGGAACCGTTTTCGTTTCCCCATGGAGAGAGTTCGGTGCACTTTTATATCGTGGCGATGCTCTTTATTGTCTTTGATGTTGAGCTCGTTTTTCTTTTTCCCTGGGCTGTGAATTTTAAAGAAATGGGGCTATTTGGACTGCTGGAGATGGCATTTTTTTTGGGATTTGTAGTATTGGGCTATCTTTACGCTTGGAAAAAGGGGGCGTTAGAATGGGAGTAAGCGATGGGACTTTTTGATTCGGCTTCGAATTTTTTCACTTCAAAGATTAACGACGCCCTCGGATGGGCACGCAAGTATTCCATTTTCCAATATCCTTTTGTCACTGCCTGCTGCGGGATGGAGTATATGGCCACCGCCGCCAGCCACTATGATGTGGATCGCTTTGGAGCGGGGTTTCCTCGTTTCTCACCTCGGCAATCAGATGTCCTTTTTGTCGTCGGAACCATTAGTCATAAACTCGCGCCGGTTCTCAAAACAGTCTATGATCAGATGTGCGAACCCAAGTCGGTCGTAGCTTTTGGAGTTTGTACTTGTACCGGCGGTTTTTATGACAATTACGCAACCCTCCAAGGAATTGACACGATTATCCCAGTGGATATTTATATCCCTGGCTGTCCCCCTCGTCCTGAGAACGTGATTGATGGATTGATAAAGCTTCAAGAGAAGATTCAGCGGGGAGAGCAAGCCCATACCCTCTATGATCCAAGAACAGCTAGCGAAAACCGTCCTGCAGAACTTCAGCAAGGATATACTGTCCAAAAACATCTTGAGGGACTACACTCACAGCAATGAAACCTCTTCAGTGGATTCAAGAACGATACTCTCAAGAGATTCTTTTGACCCATTCCTTTCGTGAAGATGATACAGTTGTGATTCAGTCGTCTTCTTTAAAAAACATTGCACAGGCGTTGAAAGAGACGCCAGAGCTTGATTTTAATTTCCTAATGGATTTAACGGCGGTTGACTACTTTCACCTAAAAAAAATGCCACGGTTCGAAGTGGTCTATCACTTTTATTCTTTAAAATGGAACCATCGTCTCCGACTCAAAATCCCCGTGGATGAAAAGAACGCGGAGGTAGATACTCTTTGTGATCTCTGGCCATCAGCCAACTGGTATGAAAGAGAAGTGTGGGATATGTTTGGGATTCGGTTTAAAGGGCATCCGAATCTGAAGCGGATATTGATGTACGACGAATTCAAAGGACATCCCCTGCGGAAGGATTATCCTTTTAATAAACGTCAGCCGCTGGTGGGTCCAGTGAACTAAATATCCATCGTTCCGCGGACAACGTATATAAAAAGATAACAATGC
>JAHFFC010000054.1 GCA_023248175.1 Candidatus Omnitrophota bacterium
TTTCGGTTTACCATACCCCAACGCTGTGTTATCAACATTGGGGTATGATGGCTCCCCCGGCTGGACTCGAACCAGCGACCCGGTGATTAACAGTCACCTGCTCTACCAACTGAGCTACAGGGGAGTATCTTAATAGTCTACATTTTCATCTAACCACTTGCGGCCCTGGCCAGATTTTAAGAAACGTTCACGCTGCCTCGCCTGAATGGAATTCGCAATCTCTTCTTGATAAATCAACATAAACGGCCCATTTTGTTTAGTCCATTTATTAGAACCACTATGATGTTCTTTCAACCTCTCTAAAGGGGTCTTCTTTGTGTAACCAACATACCTTTTACCATTGCGCAGGCTCTTTAGTACATAGATATAAAACACTAGTATAGTCACCTGCTCTACCTCAGCCTCAGCCTGAGGCTGATCAGCCTTTGGCTGAGAAGGGGCTGATCCGCCTCCGGCGGAAACTGAGCTACAGGGGAGTGTAAAGTGAAACTACTTTAACACCGGGGGAATAACGATGTCAAACCGTGTTTATTGCAGTACCGCTTGCCGCCCTTCGAAGGCGCGGCTTAAAGATGCCTGATCTGCGAATTCCAGATTAGCGCCGACCGGAACGCCATAAGCGATGCGGGTTACATGGAGGTCGAGAGGGCTGAGGAGTTTTACCAGGTAAAGAGAAGTAGTTTCTCCTTCCGCGTTCGAACCGGTTGCCAAAATGATTTCACGGATATCCCCCTGCTTGATACGGTTTACTAATTCAGGAATTTTCAAATCCTTCGGCCCGATTCCTTCCAGGGGAGAAATATTTCCCATCAAAACGTGATAGGTGCCGCGATAATATCCTCCTCTTTCGATGGCGATAATGTCTTTAGGAGAAGCGACGACACAAACTGTTTTATGGTCTCGAATTGGATCATCGCAGATTTCGCACAGCGCCTTGTCGCTTAGGTTAAAGCAAGTTTCGCAGGAGCGGGTCGTCTCACGGAGTTTCGCGATCAACTCCGTAATCCTCTGTGCCTCTTCTTTGGCGCACTGCAGTAAATAGAATGCCATTCTCTCGGCACTTCTCGGTCCGACACCGGGAAAGCGGGCGAAAAGGTGGATCAAATCATCCATCGTTTTGGGATACTTACTCACGGTTCTTTACCATTGGCTGTTTCATTTGCATGGATACGGATGACCCGGCCGCTGAAAATTTCCAGCGCCGATTTAACTAATGGGTCTTCCACATTGTTATGGGTAGAGGAAGCGGTTCGATTCTGGCTTGCCGGGATGGAACTATTTTTCTCAAGGGCCAATTCCACTACCAGCGAAACTCCAAAAATCACCTGGAGCTCTTGCTCGATTAACTTTTTATTATTGACTCTTTCCGCGAGTTCCTTATGGAAACTTTCGGCGCTCGGAAATAACAGAGTCAGCCGTTTTCCCTTCAGGGCAGATGGTTTTCCCATCTGGAGCGCCGTTCCCAGCGGGACTTTTTGGGATTTGATTTTTTGCACCAGCGACGGCCATGACTGGACGATCGTTTCTAATGAAACGTCGAACCCCTGCGGAAAATTCGGTGGCGGTTCTACTTTTTCTTGCGCATTTCCTTCATCATCTTCTGTGGCATGTCCAACCTTCTCTTCCAACTCCTTTAATTTTTCCACCAAATCAGGGATTTGAATCCACTGTCGCATCTCGGTCATTCGGATCAGGGCTAATTCCAACAGGATTTTTGGAAACGCTGTGCGCTTCATCTCTTGCTGGAGACCAACAAGGGTGTGCAGGATAAACAGAATCTCGTCCTTGCCAAGTTTCGCGGCTTGTTGCTTTACTTTTTCAATCACCTCTTTCGGGAGATCCAGAATGTTAGAGAGATCTTTAACCCCTGCCTGACAAATCATCAGATTCCGGCAATGCTGGATCAGATTGTTCACCAACTGTCCCAGATCGGTGCCGCGCTCCTCCAATTGTTTTACCATGTCAAGCAGTTTGACGATGTCTCGTCCCGCGATAAAAGCAATGAACTGCTCCAAAACTTCCCGTTCGATCAACCCGAGAACCTCACGAACGGTTCCCTCCTCGACCTTTTTGCCACTATAGGCGCTCAGTTGGTCGAGAATCGTTTGGGCGTCCCGTAATCCTCCTTCCGAAGAGAGGGCGATTTCATTCAGGGACTCGGTGTTGATTTCGATTTTCTCCTGCTGGGCGATCTCGGACAATTTTTGCACTAAGAGCTGGGTTGGAATTCTTTTAAAGTCAAACCGCTGGCATCGGGAAAGAATTGTTGGCAGAACCCGATGGGCTTCGGTGGTGGCGAAAACGAATTTTACATGCGCCGGCGGCTCCTCCAGTGTTTTCAATAAAGCATTGAAGGCGTCATGCGTGAGGGAATGGACTTCATCAATAATGTAAATTTTAAACCGTCCGTGAACAGGAGAAAACTTGACGTTTTCGCGGAGCGTGCGCACCTCGTCAATTCCGCGGTTAGAAGCGCCGTCAATTTCTAACACATCCAAAGAATTCCCTTGAGTAATCTCAACGCAATGGGTACACTTCTGACAAGGGTCCGCGGAAATTCCCCTCTCGCAGTTGAGGGATTTGGCAAGGATTCTAGCGGCCGAAGTCTTTCCCACCCCCCGCGGCCCGCTGAAAAGATAGGCATGTGCCACTTTCCCCTGCGCGATAGCGCTCTTGAGCGTCTGGGTGACATGCTCCTGCCCGACGATTTCATCAAAACTCTGCGGCCGGTATTTTCGTGCAAGAACCAAGTATGACATCTTTTTCTGCCTTCTGCCTTCTGATCTTTTTGCGTCCCCGGGGAGATTTGAACTCCCGGCACCTAGCTCCGGAGGCTAGTGCTCTGTCCGGGCTGAGCTACGGGGACATTATCATTTTAAACATGAGGCTAGCGCTCTGTCCGGGCTCTAGCTACGGGGATAGGTTTTGTCTAATTGTGTATAGGATTGTAACGGTTAGATAACTCCATGTAAAGGTCGAAGTTTTCCCAGAAGTTCCCCAATAATGCTATACTTATAGCATGACAAAACTAGAATCTTTTGAGTCTACAAGCACCCAGGAAATTCTCACTTGGGCTCTCAAAGAGTTCCATCCAAAAATCGCCCTGGCCTCCAGTTTCGGAACTGAGGATGTCGCACTCATTGACATGGTGGTTAAAATCGCCCCAAAAGCGCGGATTTTCACGCTTGACACTGGTCGTCTTCCTCAGGAAACCTACGACGTCATGGACAAAATCCGTGACAAATATAAAATTCAAATCGAAACTTATTTTCCCGAGGCCGCTAGCGTGGAAAGAATGGTCAATGAAAAAGGATACAATCTTTTCTACCATTCCATCGAGAATCGCAAAGAGTGCTGCGGTGTTCGCAAAGTCGAGCCGTTGAAACGGGCGCTCAAGGGGCTGAAGGCGTGGATTACCGGACTGCGTCGTGAACAATCAGTGACCCGAAGCGATGTCGCCAAGGTGGAGATTGACGACACCCATGGAGGGATCTATAAGATTAATCCCCTCGCTGAGTGGACTCGTCAGCAGGTGTGGGACTACATCAAGAAGAACGGAGTTCCTTATAATAAACTGCATGATCAAGGATATCTCTCCATTGGCTGTGATCCATGCACACGGGCCGTAAAGCCGGGTGAAGATGAGCGTGCTGGCCGCTGGTGGTGGGAGAGACCCGACCAGAAAGAGTGCGGGTTGCATCTGAAGAAATAATCCACCCCTGTTATCTCTCTTCTCTCCTCTGATTTCTGCCATCCTCTTGGCACAACGCCGTGGCGTATTCCAGCGACCGCTTTGGGCTGTTTTCCGGTTCTTCCGCTACGATGGCCATTACTTTTCTGAATGTGTAATCGCCGTAACGGTTATAGAGAAGGACTAGCTGTTCAATTTGCTGCGGGACGTGCTCCACATAAACAAGATTCGCGTAATCGCGGACCCTCTTGACCTTCTCCTGGCCGTATTCTTTTTCCAGGGTTGTTACCTCCTCTTCGATTTTCTGCAAACTATAAAAGGGGCGGAGAGACCAACGTTGCTGCAGTTCGCTCGGTTTTGCCGGATCAACGCTATACTGGACCTCCACCAGATGAAACTTTCTTAACTCAAGCATTCCTTTCTCGAAGAGATCGGGAGGGAGATGAAACCGCTCATGGATCGGGTCGGAGTGAATCAACCATCCGTTTTCCCCAGCCGATTCTTGTCTGAGAACGAGGTTGACCCATAAAACCCACTTGGCTGTTAATGAAAGTTGTTTCGACCAATGAAACGACCAGTATCCCAGAGGGGAAAGGGATTCTTCATCGCTATTTCGTTTGATCTGTAAGGAAATCAGCCCTTTCTGCTTAGCCCCTACCTCAATCAGCTGATAATCTTTTTCTAAAGTGGCTAACGAATTCTCTATAAGACGAGCGTAAACAGAACGATTCATCCGGTGGGATAATCCAGTCTCCTCTGCCAAGAGATCAATCGAAAGTTCTAGTTGGTCGCTGTTTTTAAGGGAGCTCTCCTGCAGCAGAATTAAATAAAGGTCAAACTCCTGCTCCTGTCGGCGATGAAACATTCGACTGGCCTGGCTCTCTTCCTCTAAGAAATGAACGGGTAGCCGAACTGTAAGAGGTTCCTGTGGCGTAGAGGGGATAGGACTTTGATGATGAGATGCTCCTACTAGCAGAACTGAGACAAGTGCAAGAAGGAGGGGCACGGTTCCTTTCTGTTCAACATCCTGCCGGAGCCAGGATTGCCCCCGGCATGCCGTGGAGAATTTTCTTGTCCAGAGAACAGAGGGTAGCCAGAACACCGCTCAACTTCGTTTTCTCCTCTGTATCTGTAACAAAATAAAAAGGTGAAATTCTTGCCCGCACTTCCTTTCTCTCCTCGATCCCCTCCAGAGAAATAGACTGGAACGATTGACGGATTGGGTGTCCCCACTCCTGCAATAACCATGGGCCTCTGGTGAAACTGGACAGAGCTTCTTCGAGGGACTGCTTCCAGTCATGGCCCGACAAATCTTCACCGACGCGCACCCCCCTTGCCCCCCACGCCAGGGGAGAATAGCCCGATGGTTTAATCACCCACTGGCTTCGTTCCTTTTGCGTGGCGCTTGATAAAATCCTCCAATCTTGGAGAGCGTTTCCGCGAAATTCGATTCCCGAAACAACACCCGTGGGGCGAATGGGGCGTGGGTCTAAAATCCATGTTCTCGGAAATAATTTTTGTAAGCAGTGATGAGTCTCTTCTCCCAACTGCTCCCGCCAAAAAGAACGGAGCGCCGGATGATGGAAAAAAGCAAACCACATTTTTTCTTCCAGATGAGGCTGTAGAGGAGGAGTCATTTTTACTTTTCGTTTTTTAATCGCTTTGAGCAATAAATCGGAGCGATCCATTTTGGGGAGCTCGTAGAGTTCAAAAAACCGATACAAAAGGTCCAGCCGCTGATAATCATAGAAGACCTCGTCATTTCTATATTCCAAATCTTGAGGTATGACTACCGAGGTTGGTACTCCAACCTGACAGAGTCGAATGGCTAATGCCTCCATCTCTTGACGATAGTCGATCGCCTCTTCCGTGATCACAATAGCAACATGGGAGGTAGGGACGGGTTTTAACCCCGCCCCTACCTCCTTGATCATTCGAGCGAAGGCTTGCAACATTCCATCCTTTCCACCGATGATTGTTGAATGGTTCTCCGCTAGCCGATGATAGATCTCCTGAAACTGCACCATCAAGCCGATTCCGCCTGGAACAGAATCCAGTTCACAGGCTAGGAATCCTTTTTCAGTCAAGATCAAATCGGGCCGAAGGACCAACGGCAGAGCGTGACGAAAGCGATTCATCCTGGCAACGGAAAAAATGGCTGGGTCTTTTCCGAAGTCGAGGTATTCGGCAATCCAACTTGGGGCGATGCCGCGCAGGGAGTGATGATACAGTAGATTACACGATTGATAAAAGCGATACAGCCGCTGTCCGAGAAGTTCCAATTCCTCTTTCTCTTCAGAGGAGAGCTTCCACGGGTTGAGCGATATCCTCCACCCTCCGTGGAAAGAAGATGGAAGCTGCTCCAGGTGATCTTTATGTTGACACGCTATAGCTATATGGGTTGCCAAAGGTCCCGTTTTCGTTCATGATGTTGTCGATCACCTGGGATACTATCTCATGTTACACAAATACAATGATATTGTCAAAGAAATCAAGTAACTATGTCACCTTACGCAGTGTGCTGTCATTCTGAACGAAGTTTAGCGAAGTGAGCTTGCACTGAGCGAGCGAAGCGAGTCGAAGTGCCTACCTCAGGCGAAAAGAACCCCATGAAGGTGGGACATAGGGGAACTGCTGCGTAACATGAGTTAATGACAGTCCTCTGCTCCCTTAAGAAACAACAGACAGACATCACCGCTCACTTCAAGTATGTCTTAGACGAGCTAGCCAAGGATATTCACAAGGATCCTTTTTCCCTGCTATTCCCAACAAACTCACCTATTCTTAAAAATCCACGGGCTTCTCCTGACTAATGACACAGCCCTTGTCTGCCGGGGAATCAGCAGACAAG
>JAHFFC010000055.1 GCA_023248175.1 Candidatus Omnitrophota bacterium
CTCGAAAGACCAAAGCGATTTTACCTGTGCATCTCTATGGCCAATGCGCTGAAATCGATAAAATTTTAACGATTGCCAACCAGCATCAATTAGCGGTGGTCGAGGATTGTGCCCAGGCTGTTGGAGCGATGCAGGGGGACAAGAAGGCGGGAACTTTTGGGGACCTGGGGGCCTTTAGCTTTTACCCCACTAAGAACTTGGGAGCTTGCGGGGATGGCGGACTCATTGTGGGTGAGCGGGAAACGTTAATGAAGAGAATTCGGTCTCTACGGGTGCAAGGGGCGAGACAGAATAATAAATATGTTCACGACGTGGTCGGTTATAACAGCCGCTTAGATTCGATTCAAGCGGCGATCTTAACGGTAAAACTTAAATACATTAATCAATGGAACCAAAAACGACGGGAGAAAGCAAATATCTACGATCAATTCCTAAAAGGGATTCGGGGAATACAGACTCCTTATGTTGTTCCCGGTAATACGGCTATTTATCATCTCTACTGTATCCGAGCCAAGAAAAGGGATCGTTTGATGGATTTCTTGAAAAAGCGGGGAGTTGAAACGGGGATTTATTATCCCGTCCCCCAGCATTTACAAAAAGCAGTCCCCGGCTATAAAAAAGGGGATTTCCCGGAATCGGAAAAAGCTTCCCGCGAAACCCTAACTCTCCCCATGTTCCCAGAATTGACAGAAACCCAACAAAGGTTTATCGCTCGCTCGATCGAAGAGTTTTACGCCTGAAGATTTTTTCCTAACAGGAACTTCTTTTTAGCAAGAGATCGATACTCGCGGATCAACAGGGATAATAAAATGATCACTCCGTAAAAACGAAGATTCCAAACATCGGTCCATTGGATATAAGGACATACGTTTGAGGGGAGGAAAATCAAATTCAAAAGTCTTAAAGGGAGGCGGAACCCAACCAGCGCATAAGAGAAAATTAACAGGATTTGCTTGAACCGGGCTTCTGGTTTCCCAGAGAAATAATCCAGAAGAAAAAAGTATCCCGGGAGAATCAAGCCATAGTAGTAAGTTTGTGTATGTGGCAGGATTAGAAGCAGGGACGTTAGAAGAATGGAGAGTTCTAAATAAATCAGTTCTCTCTTTTCCAAGCGGTATGTTTTTAAGAAAGGGGAATGACGACGCGCCACGCGACCAGAGTCACTAAAGCTGTCAGTGACAGAATAAGGGTACCACCTTAGTTGTCTTAATACAGGGGTAGCGGTTTTGAACCTGGGCAAGCCGCTCGGGGACTAAATCACTGACCGCGACAACCCGTGAACCAGCCGTTTCGGAAAAGTTGCGGACTAGATTAGGTCCCCAGTAGCCATAGCCGATCACGCCAACATTAATCATTGTGCCTTATAAGGTACCTTATGTTATCATTCTAGTCAAGCAAGAGGTAAACAACCCCAAATTTCCCTAGTCTATGGATCAAGAGAGCGAGAGAGAATGAACAAAATACAACCCGATTAAGCCGATAGGAAATGGAGGGGGACATGACAGAAGTTTGCTTAACCGACAAGAAATGCAAACCCTGTGAAGGGGGAGTGTCGCCGCTGAATGAGAGCCAGGCGCGCGGCTTCATGAAACAACTGAAAACTGGTTGGGAACTTTTGCAGGGGAGCAAAGAGATTCGAAAAGAATACCGCTTTAAGAATTTCAAGGAGACGATGGGGTTTGTCAACCTCGTGGCTGCGGTCGCGGAAGGAGAAGGGCATCATCCGGACATGGAAGTTTCCTGGGGAAGATGTGTCATTCGGCTTTCCACCCACGCGATCAAGGGGCTCTCAGAAAACGATTTTATCATGGCGGCGAAGGTTGACGCGCTGGGATGAGCAATAGTGACTACGGAAGAATGGAACCGGTCATTGAACTTCAGGATCTTTGTAAGCGGTACAATGGAACCGAGGCACTCAAAAATTTGAGCTTCCAGTTGAAGAAAGGGGAGATTCTGGGACTCTTAGGGCCCAACGGAGCCGGAAAAACCACGGCAATCCATATTATCCTGGGGTTGCTCACTCCTACCAGTGGAGAGGTCAAGGTGTTTGGCCTCTCTCCGATCCAGCACCGGTTTCAGCTGCTTCCTCGGCTCAATTTCTCTTCTGCCTACGTGAATCTCCCGTATAATCTAACTGCTGTTCAGAACCTGGAACTTTACGCGCGGCTCTATAATGTTAAAGATGCCAAAAGAAAAATTAAGGAATTGCTAGAGGTTTTCCAAATCAGCCACCTTGGCCGGCGCCGATCCGGTTTTCTCTCCTCCGGGGAACAAACCCGGCTCAATCTTTGCAAGGCGTTCCTGAACGATCCGGAATTGCTTCTTCTGGATGAGCCGACAGCGAGTTTGGATCCGGATATGGCAGATTTAGTCAAACGGGTGATCCTTAAAGTACAAAAAGAGAGAGGGATCGCTATTTTGTATACCTCTCATAACATGACGGAAGTAGAGATGGTTTGCGATCGGATTCTTTTCATCCACCATGGAGAAAAGAAAGCGGAGGGGACCGCAGCCGAAGTGATTCAGCGCTTCAAAACCGAGAACCTGGAACAGGTTTTCATCCGGATTGCCCGCAGCGGAGACCTATTGGCATGACCCCATCGTTGAATCGTATCTACGCCATGTTTCTCCGTTATCTCTATCTTCACCAGCGAAGCCTGCCGCGAAATCTGGAAATTATCTTCTGGCCGGTCATGGATCTAATGGTGTGGGGGTTTGTCACGCTCTATCTCCAACAAATCACTTCTTCCGCGGTAGGAGGGATTGTTGTATTTCTAATAGGAGCGATGATTTTCTGGGACATCCTCTATCGTGCCCAGCAGACGATCTCGATTCCTTTTATGGAAGACCAGTGGGCGAGGAACACGCTCAACCTGCTGATTTCCCCGCTCCGTTTCTGGGAATGGATGACCGCCATGATTTGCTATGGTGTTGTCAAAATTACGGTTATCGTTGCTGTCTTGGCGGTTTTAGCATGGCAATTCTACCATTACTCGATTGGCTCGCTTGGGTTTAGTTTTATGCCGATGGTAGTGAATCTCCTTTTGTTCGGCTGGGCGCTCGGAATCTTCACTACAGGGCTTCTTCTCTTTTGGGGACATACGGCAGAAGCACTGATCTGGGGAATTCCGTTTCTTGTTCAGCCCCTTTCAGCCGTTTTTTACCCGGTGTCAGTATTGCCCGTCTGGCTGCAGCCGGTTTCAAGGATGTTGCCGAGCACCTACATCTTTGAAGGGATGAGAGGAGTCATTCAGAATGGGACTCTGGATGCTACTCTAGTTTGGAGTGCTTTTGGTTTAAACCTGATTTACCTTTCCTTGGCCGGTTTTTCCCTGCGCTGGATGCTGAGCAAAGCCCGCCAGGCGGGACGGTTGAGCCGTTTGGGAAGTGATTGACAACAAGAACAAAAAATTTTTCTTTGCAAATTTTTTGTTCTTGTTATAATAGCAATCAAAAGGGGGCCGCAAAAAAATGCGGATCGAAAGAGGGTGAGAATGAAAAAAATCGAGACAATGCATCAAGCGATGCAAATTCCGCAACAAAACCAAGAATATTTTTCACGCAGCGACGATTTTAGTTTCGCGGGGACCCATCTGTTATTGGAATTATGGCAGGCAGAAAATCTCAATTCAATTGAAATTGTCGAGGAAGCGTTGATTCAGGCAACCAAAACCTGCAACGCCACTCTCCGTGAAATCCGACTCCACCATTTTTCTCCTTACCAGGGAATCTCAGGTGTTGCTATCATTCAAGAATCGCACATTAGCATTCACACGTGGCCAGAGTTAGCTTACGCCGCCGTCGATGTTTTTATGTGTGGAAAAGCTGAACCCGCGAAATCGATAGCGGTTTTTAAATCCTACTTCAAGCCGAAAAGAGTGCAGATATTGGAATTGAAGCGGGGGCTTTTTGACAATGCCGAAATGGTTCTCTGAGACGCTGCACCCTTCGGTGCGGCAGACTCTTAAAATAAAAGAAATTTTGTACTCTGGGAAAACTCCATTCCAGAAAGTTCAGATTCTGAATACCGAGCAATTTGGAAAAGTACTGGTTTTGGACGGGGTTATCCAGACAACGGAAAAGGACGAATTCATCTATCATGAAATGATGACGCAGGTGCCGCTCTTTTCCCATCCCAATCCAAGACGAGTCTTGGTCATTGGCGGAGGCGACGGTGGCATCGTCAGAGAAATCCTCAAACATCCCATTGAGGAAGTTTATCTAGTGGAGATTGATGAACAAGTGATGACTCTTTCTAAAAAATACTTAAGAGCTATCTGCAAAGGGGCGTTTAAGGACTCACGGACTCGAGTGCGCGTGGAGGATGGAGCTCAGTTTATCACGGAACAGACGGATCCTTTTGACATTGTGATGATTGATTCAACGGACCCGATCGGGCCTGCCAAGGTGCTCTTTTCAAAGAAATTCTATCAGGGGATAAAACGGATCCTGAATCCGGCGGGAATTCTCGTGCGTCAAACAGGGTCTACGGTATTCCAGCCCAATGAATGGATGGGAAATTATCACCAGCTGAAAGGGTTTTTCTCGCAAGTTCACCCTTTTGTCATTGCAGTTCCTACTTATATAGGAGGGTTTTTTAGCTTGGTCTTTGCCTCGGATCAAATCGATCCGAGGGCTTTAGACCTTACGATGTTGAAAGCCCGCTATGGAGAGTTACAGCTCAAAACTCGGTATTACAATCCCGAGATTCATCAAAGCTGTTTCCGGCTTCCGGAATATATGAAATCCCGGTTGCTGGTGGAGGAGATGTCTCAAAACGCGGTAAACAGTACGCCATAAGGAGAGAGGAAAGAGAGATGGCAAAATCATTTGGGGTTGAGTTGATTCTTGATCTGCACGATTGTGATCCAAAAATCATCCGTTCGCGCCAGAAATTAAGGGAGTACGCGATACGACTTTGCCAGTTGCTGAAAATGAAGCGTTACGGCAAAACACTCACGCCTCACTTTGGACATGATAATCCGGTAACTTCAGGGTATTCGCTCTTACAGTTCATCGAGACCAGTTCGATTACCGGGCATTTTTCAGAACTCACCAATACCGCCTATCTCAATATTTTTTCCTGCAAAGAATTTGACACCCAGAAAGCCAGTGAATTCACGAGAAAATTCTTTAAGGCGAAATCATTCCACAACCGCGTCATTGTCAGAAAATAAAACTTATCATCAATCAACTTGGGGAATTTCTGGGCTGATATAATTTGTATTGACTTCTTATATCACATAGGGTAGACTTTGGAATGGAGGTAAGCCATCAATGAGTCGAGTGATGATCTCCTTATCTGACGAGTTTCTTAAGGAAATGGACCAACTGGCGCAGTTGGAGCGGCGCAGTCGCAGTGAGCTTCTGCGAGAGGCTATGAGGTTTTACTTCACTCAGAGACCTTTGAACCGGAGAGGTGTTCCTTTGTGCGACACCAGAGTTTGCCAAGCTGTCAAACAGATGGATGAATTAGCCCAAAAGGATCGAACACCTTGGAATAGCACAGCTGCTATCCGTTCTTGGAGAAAGTCTCATTGAACCTCAAACAGGTTGTTTTAGATACTTCGGTGGTTGTCAAATGGGTCCGCTCTGGTGAAGTAAATTATGAACAGGCACTCCAATTACGGAAAAGTTATCTAGAGGGGAAATTAGCCATTGCGATTCCAGACCTTTTGTTGTATGAGCTGGCAAACGTTCTACGGTATAAACCCGCCGCGGCCAAAGAAAATGTACGAAAAGTCATAGATTCTTTTTTAGATTTAGGACTCGATGTCATTTCTCCTTCCCCTGTTGTCCTTCATGAAGCGATTGAGCTTTCTTTTGAACATGACATTACCTTCTACGACGCTCTCTTCTTGGCAGTAGCGGAGAGTTTGCGGTATGACTTTGTGACAGCCGATGAAGTGTTGTACAGACGGATATCAAAAAGAACGGGTATCTATTTGTTATCAGAATTGTTAAAGGTTTCCTAAAAGCCCCTTTTACCTACTGCCTTCTGAGATGTGATGAGAGAATTCTGAGCGCTTCGCGATACTTCGTCACGGTTCGGCGGGCGATGGAGATTCCTTTTAATTTGAGACGATCCACATTTCTTGATTTCCCCCACCTACAGGTGTACTCTAATCTTTATGCTTTTCCGTAAACTCTGCTGGATCGGTGCGATTGGGTTCTTGAGTTATAATCTTTCGCGGTTTCCAGTCATTCCGCTCTACGCCCAAAGCCTGGGAGTGCGTCCTGAACTGATTGGTTTTGTGGTGGCTGCCTCCACGATCACCGGTATCCCTGGCAAACTTTTCTTTGGAACTCTCTCTGACCACTGGGGACGACGGCGGTTGCTCATCGCCTCCATGGTGATTTGCTCTCTGGTTCCCTTCCTTTATGTCTTTCTCTCTCCCGGATATGCTCTATTATTGGCGATTCGTTTCTGTCATGGATTGGCCACTGCCATGCTGGGACCGGTTTCAAGGGCGGTTGTCGCTGACCTGGCCAAGGAAAATGAGCGGGGGACAAAGCTTGGAATCTA